>CAZMHO010000086.1:6338-10913 GCA_964566085.1 uncultured Thermotogaceae bacterium
AAATGTCGCTTTGAGAATAAACCAAAATATATTCATGATCGATGGAAACATTTGCAGCAGAACGAGCAAGAGCAACCCGTTTTTTCTTCCCGGGAAGCGCATCCGGCTGTAGGGATACGCGCCGAATGAACAAACGACGACCGTAATGAAAGAGGTGACGATCGCGATGATGATGCTGTTTAGCAGCCAGAGCATAAAGAATTGTTCGGGTTTCTTATCCCAATACTGCATCAATTCGAAGACGCTTTTGTCAATGTTCCGCAACGCGCCTTTAACAGGAAGAAAGAAATCGATCTTTGAAAGATCACTGCTTCTCCTGCCGGTCCTGTTGAGAGAGGAAGAAAAGTCAGCCGCCGCTTGTGTATAGCGTGCTTCGATCTCTTCCAACTCAAGGATTTTAATCTGTGATCCTTTTTTTCGTAGACTGATATAGAGCGGGCTGCGTTCCTCGAAGGCTTTAAGGTCCGCTTCCAACAAGGCTGTCGTCACGTATACGTTTCCTTTTTGATCTCCGAAGCTATCGATGAGCGTCCTCAATTGATTGAGATAGTCGATTGACTTGTTCGGACTCTCGACCGGTCCCCGCAGCTCTCGCGGATAGAGGCTTAAGTACCGGACAGCATTTCCCGAGAAATCGCTGATGCCCTTCCAGTCTTTGGCGTTATTCATCGCTGATTGTAAAATAAAAAAGTCAAAATCGCGGCTTGACTCCAAGGCCCGATTTTGCAAGGAGGCGATTTTTGAGGATAAGGCGCCGATCTCCTCGTTCTGGAAAGCGATTGCCTTCTCGATCACATCCGATTCAAAGGCAATATCCACTAAAACCGAACCCGTTTTAGATAGGGACTCGATGGTCTGTCGAATATCTTCAAGTCCGGTTTTCAGGACCGGGAAAGTATTGCGGTAAACCTGGATCGCATCATCGATGGCCAAATAGCCGCTGAGCTTGTTCAGCCTCTCTCTATGGTTTTCTATCTTGAGCAGCGACTCCTTGACCGGAAGCAATCCTGATTTTGACAGTAACTCGTCACTCATCTCTATCTGTTGGATGCTCTCAAGAATGCCTCGCGTTTCGAGAAAAAACGCATTCCAGCTCTCCAGCAGCAACTTGTCGGTGGCGATCTGATCGGGTCGAGAAAGATACGTCTCGATGATCCCGGTCGCCTTCTCCTGCAGGGTGATCTGTACGCTCAACTGCGATCGTAGAAGCGACAGGTCGTTTTCCATGGTTTCTCGTTCGATTTTTGTCGCCAACTCCCGGCCCTTATTCTGCTTCAGGGATATCTGGAGTTCGGAGAGCTCTCTCGAATGCGTTTTCCATGTGTCGAGATAAGAGTCTACTTCTTTTGATTTTTTTTCTTTAACGACGTCGGAAACCGTTTTTAGGTTATCATTCAGCGTTTTCAAACGCGCTTCTATCTCCCGGGCGATTGTCTTTTGCGCTTCTTTAAAGTACTCCCAGCGCTGGGGAAGCTCTTGCCCCGCTGCAGAAGAAAACGCCGCGTTCAAAGGGTTGTAAAGCTTAATGGATATTTCCCGAAGCCATTTCGTGTAAGTAAAGCCCGGAGCGCGCGCGATGACTTCGAATGCGTTTATCGAGTTCAAAAGGCTCTCACGTGTTGCTTCGGAAACGCTCATTCCTGCCAAAAGCGAAGCCAGCTCTCCTCGGGCCCGTTCTAAAGCCTTGTTCACATCCTCAAGAGATTGCGTTTGAGCGATGGAAAGGTCTGGAAATCGCGCTGCCAACAAAGGAAGAACCTCACGGTTGAATCCTTGATTCGTGACAAAGTCGATGATCTTTGCATCCAACAAGATGGACCCGATGGGGTCGAGTTCATTAAGCCGCTGCTTTCCGTAGTGCTCGTATTCCTTTTCGAGTTTGGGCAGCTCGGTTAGAAACGCGTCCATCGCCGTTTGCATTTCTCGCTCATAAAATCGTTCCAATTCAAGGATATCCTCATTGGTTTTGTTTAAGGCTGTTTCGGTCTTTAAGAGGGTATCGCTGAACTGGTTAACAAACCCCCCGATCGCGCGTTGAATCCGATCTTCTTCCCAATCCTTATACTCTTTGGAAATATTGGCCGCTCGTTTCATATCAGATATCAGAACGGGCAGGTTTTTGGGTTTGAAGAGCAACTCTTTGTAGTGCTGCAAGGTTAGTCGGCTACTGATCAACTCGGTAGAAAAAGCCGCGTTATCCCTCCGGATCGATGTGGTGAAAACCCAGAACAGCGGGAACAAAACGATTAGAAGAACGATCACCAGAGTGATATGCGTACCGTAAAAGCGTTTCTTCCCGACCATCAGCGATTCACTTCCTCGAAGGTGCCAGAGAGTTTGAAGTTGATGCTGCTTATTGCGATTACAAGCAAGAAAATGAATAGCGTTATTGCCGAGGCGTATCCAAAGTTTTGCCCTCTTGATCCTTCAAAGGCCAATTTGTAAGTATAGGATATCAGGATGTCGGTAGACCCTGCATTCGTGATTGAGTTGGGCATTTCCGGACCGCCGTTCGTCAACAGATAAATACCGACAAAATTGTTGAAGTTAAAGGCGAAAGAACCGACCAGAAGGGGCGCAATCGACGTCATCAGAAGAGGCAAAGTGATCTTTCGAAACCGTAAAACACGCCCCGCCCCGTCTATAGACGCCGCCTCGTAAAAGGTATACGGAATCGATTGCAGCGCCCCGAGCGCAACTGTCATCATATACGGGAATCCTAACCAAGTGTTGACGATCAAACAGGAGACCTTCGCCCAAAAGTCGTTATTGAGCCAACGGATCGGTTCGATACCCATTAACCCCGAAACGATAAACTTGTTGATGAAACCATAAGTTTCATTGAAGAAGCCGTGTCTCCAAACCAATACAGAAATGAAGGAAGGAATCGCCCAGGGAATAATCAGCAATGTTCGATAGAGTGCCCGGCTCTTCATACGCGGATTATTGAGAAGCAAAGCGAGAGCGAGACCGACGGTGAACGTAAAGAAAACGCTTAGCGCCGCCCAAGTGAGCGTCCAGCCGAAGATTTTCATAAAGGGGGTGCTCAAACGGGAATCGGTGAACATCTGAAGGATATTGTTCAACCCGACAAAACTCGAATACCCGCCCACAATGGTTCGGGATCCGTCTTTGTTGACGTCGTAGAAATTCCCGTCGCTTTCTACCAAAGCGCGATTTGTCAAGTTGTTAACGAAGACGACCCTTTGGGATACTTTGCCATTATTGTCAACCGTTATTGTATCTAAACTATATTTTTTTCTGGATTCGAGCAACTTCCGGAACCCATACCGTGTTCCGAACCGTAAAACCTTCTCTTCGGCATCGACGAAATCGGCCTTTTCTATATAGGCGGCGAATATTTCGCTGATGAAGTACTTTTGGTTCGGAAGCGTCGCGGCGTCTTCGAAAGAGAAGAAGAAAGAGTAGGGATAAGTGGCGTTTGAGCTCATCACGTTCACTGAGATGATCCTTTCCGGATCCTGCTTTGAGCGAATCAACGTATAGGTACGATCACCGATCAGCGCCTGATCGTTCTTAATTGGCGTAAAACCGGAATACGTCGAAACCACATTGCCTTTGGAGTCCCGTTGCGTGACGACAGGCTTTTCAGCGATAAACAACGCGCGCGATCGTTCGAGGATAAGAAGAAAATCATCCGTCGGGTTTAAATTGTCGAGACGCATGAAAACGCGATAGTCGTAAGGTTCCGCGCTTTCATCCGTTATATACTCTTTGAGAAAGCTTTCTATCACTTGCTGTCTCGTTAAGAGATGACCGGTTCCATAGTTTGTGAAAGCGGTTTTGATCGTAAAATAAATCGGAAAGACCGTTAAGACGAGCAAAAGCCCCAAAGCGGGCAAGGTGTAACGATAGGGGTACCCTTTCGGGTTCAGGAACGCGAAGTCTACGATAAACAGCAGTATCAAGAGAGAAATGGCCAATCCTTCCATCGACGCATTGAATAAGACGATCGAAGACCATAAAAGGAACGCGTTAGCCAGGATCAACAGAACCCAAAAGAGAGTTTTCCGTATGAAAAGCATCTTCCCCTCCAAAAAAAGGGCGGCTCTATTTCGAATCTCGAAACTTGCCGCCCTTCTGAGATAGCGTAACTATTGGCCTAATGCAAGGACGATCTTGTCTACCGCTTCTTGAAGAGCTTGTTCTGGCGTAAGGAGGTTATTGATGATCTGCGTCAGCGCTCCCGCCATCGCGCTCCATACGGAGTTCATCGCGGGAATGTTCGGCATTGGCGTTCCATTCGCGGCGCTTCCGGCAAAGGCGACGACATCGGGTTGATCTTGCACCAGCATCAACACATCCGCTCTGGTCGGTATGCGGGGATCGGCTTGGTATAGCTTGTACATGACTTCTTTCTGATCGATAAAGTTGGCCAAGAATTCGAGGGCGAAAATGTGGTTCGGAGATTTCGAGCTGATCATGAACCCTTGCACGCCGATGAAGGGTCTCGCGTTCTTTCCTTCGATCGTCGGGATAACCGTCACGCCGTAGTCGATCCCGGCCGATTGGATGTCCTTAATCGCCCAGGGGCCGTTGATAATCATTCCGGCC
>CAZMHO010000087.1:0-10792 GCA_964566085.1 uncultured Thermotogaceae bacterium
GAAAATTAACAACAAACGTCTAATGCTCGGTCGGAATATCTCCGCCGAGGAGAGAGTAAATCGCACACAATAACCCTTTTTTTGAGGCGGCAGCGAGACGGATGGTGATCAGTGAGCAACGCGCGTAGGTTTATGCTTCACGGTTTCTTCTCTTATCTTCTATTAGGTTTGTTTTCCACCGGGTTTTCTGTGGCGATTCCGATCATTCGCGCGGAGTTCCATCTCAACTACGAGGCGATCGGTATCGTTCTAACGATGAACGCCATCGGTTTTTTGCTCGGTTCCTTGTGCGGCGGTATCAGCGTGGAAAGATTGTCTTTGAGGATTACCAATGTGCTGGGATTGATCCTCTCTCCGATCGGTTTAGTATTGTTGATTTCGTCGCCGACGATCGCTCTTTTAGGATTTGGCAACTTCCTTGTCGGTTTCGGCTGTTCCTTTTTGGAAACGGGAATTCCGCCACTCGCAACGTTTTTTTCAAAAAAAACGGCTCGGCTCCTCAATTTGCTTCATTCTTTCTTTTCACTCGGAGCGCTTGTCTCGCCCGCCATCTTCTCGATCTTAGTTCACTTCGATTTGAACTGGCGTTATCTCTTTGGCGGCATGATCGTCGTTTTTCTCTTAGACCTCTCTTTGATCCTGACGCTCAAGATCGAAGGCGAGTTCCGCCTATCCAAGATCGAATCTAAAAAGAGTTTTCGATTTTTGGCCTCACCGTTTTTCTGGATTATCGGGATCGGCGTTGCCTTCTATGTCGCCTCGGAATTGGCTATCAGTTCGTGGGGGCCAACGGTTGCGGTCGATATCTTCGGGTATTCCGCCGGTTCGGCAGCTTTCCTGCCGACCTTTTTCTGGATCGGCCTGTTCATTGGGCGGCTCGTTTCCGCCGCTTTGGTGGAAAGGTTTAGCCCGTATCGTTGGCTGTTGTTGGTCACGTTGTTCGGTTTGCCTATCGTCTTCTTGAATCAGAACCCCGCGCAACAGGTTCTATACTTTTACGGGTTGACTTTCCTGGCCGGACTCGTTCATTCTTCGATTTACCCGACGTTTCAAGCGCTTCTTGTTCGACAAATCGATTCAGGAAAAGGGTACGCATTAGGGGTATTCGCTTCGATGGGCTCTTTGGGCGGGTTCGCTTCGGGATACCTGGTCGGAATCACCAGCGAAAACTTTGGGATACGGGTCGGGTTTCTCTCGGTCTTCTTCTACTTTTTGTGTACATTTTTCTGCGCCGTTATCCTTTATCGTATGATGCGACGCCGCGCGTAGTACTCTTCTCAGCGGGGAGATAGCCTTCCTGGCGTAGCCAATCAAGCGTCTCTTGGACTGTTATTTCGATCGGCCTGGGTTGATAGCCGATTTCGCGATTCGCCTTTTCGTGAGAGTACGTGTTCCACATCGTAACCGTTTCGATCGAATAGGTTGTGAAACGGGGTTTGGTTTTCCATAGGAGCGCGTGGAGACCCGTGAAAAATGAGGCGAAGTAGGCGATTCCGATTGGAATATAGATCCGCTTTTGGCGAACGCCGGCCAACTTTTCGATAAGCGAGACCAGGCCGTTGATCTCGATCTGCGTTCCCCCGAGGATATACCGCTCGCCTGTTCGACCTTTTCGCGCGGCCAGCAAGATTCCTTGCGCCACGTCCTGAACGTCGACGAAATCGAAGGCGCCGTTAACGCAAAACGGCAGCGACCCTTTTGCCACGTCGATGAATAGGCGTCCCAATTCGGAGAGTTTATAGTCAAAGGGGCCGATCACGCCGGTGGGGCAGACGATCACCGCATTCAACCCCTGCCGGACGGCTTCCTCCACTTTAAGCGTCGCCAACGCCTTCGACTTGCCGTACGACCCGGAAGTTTTAGCGGGATCGATAGCGCAGCGCTCATCCATCCTTTCTGTTCTCTTCTTTTCTTCAAAGGCGTGGATGGAACTGACATAGACTAATCGGCGGACGCTTTTTTCTTTACAAGCTCGGAGTACATTCTCGGTCCCGCCGACATTGATATCGTAGACCCGCTTTTGGTAGAAAGGGAGGATCGAGATCAAACCCGCAAGGTGATAGACGGTGTCGACGCCAGAAAAAGCAGATCCTACCGACTCGTAATCCAGGATGTCGACTTCTCTGCCTTCAACCGGCAATCCCTTTAGCGAGGAAGGATTTTCGCCGGGGGCGTATAAGGCGCGCACCGTTTCCCCGGATGCCACTAAGTACCTTACCAGTACATTCCCAATGTGTCCGGTCCCACCGGTTACCAATACCATAAAAATCCCTCCGATCGTAAGATAGAGGGATTATACCATATTAGTACAAAAATTCAACTATCCAATAAATGCATTATCAATCGAAAGAAGCGTTTAAAGTTCGAGGATTTTATATAACAGGCGTTTGCACACCTCTTTCCGATATTTCGCCGTCGAACGGATATCGTCGATGGGAACGATCCGCTTTTCAAGGAGAGGAATCCAACTTTCTACCGTCGCTTCGTTCAGCGTTTTATCGAAGGCGCGTTCTTCTATTTCTGGAATTCGCACCACGGTAGGCGCGACAGAGCCGAAGGCGATACGAATATCTTTGATGCGGTCGTTCTTTGTCTCTAACAAAACGCCCATACTGGCGATCGCGATGGCCATCGCTTTTCTTTGACCGACTTTGTAGAAGAGGGTCCGAACCGGTTTGTTTGACTTCTGGAGAATGACAGAGTGGACAAATTCATCCGCCTTCAGCACCGTTTTCCCCGGTGAGAGAATAAATTCATGTATCTGCGCGAGACGTTTTTGCCCTTTCTGCGACCAAATTTCCAACCAGGCATCGTAGGCGGAAAGCGCAAGAATCCCGTCCCCGGCAGGCGAAGCGTTGACAACGTTGCCGACTAAGGTTCCGCGGTTACGAATCTGTGTGGATCCCACTTCGTAGGAAGCTTTCCATAAGAGAGGAAAATACTCTTGAATAACCGGACTCGCCAGTAGTTCCGAAAACGTTGTTCTGCAACGGATACGCGCGTACTTTCCTTCCTCCGAGACTCCTTTAAGGCTCTCTATCCGTTCCAAACTGATCAAGCCGGTGTAAGGCCATCTTCCCGCTCGGATCTTCACATGGATGTCGGTGCCCCCATTGAGTACGGCGGATCGTTCGTTAAGAGATTCCAAAAAAGCCTTTTCCGTTTCCGGGTAGGCGATGCGGAACGTTTCCATATTTTCATCCCCTGACCGATGACTTATGATGAAGATTATACCAAAAAAACTAAATAAATCGGCGCGTTTATGGTAAGATTCCCAAGGAAATACGACTTCAAGGAGAAACCGATGGATATCGAGCGTTATTATGAAATACAGAAGGATCAAGCGCTTACCGGGTTTTTGGGTATCGCGGCTAAAACCAGAAAAATCATCGTCGGAAAAGACCATATCAAGAGCTACCTGAAAACCCAGAAAATTACGAAAAAGCTCTTGATCTTGGCCTCCGATATCAGCGAAGGCCAGAAAAAAGATTGGGTACATCGCGGCCGCTACGCCGGCGCGACGATGCTTTACCTCTGCCACACCCCAAAAGTCCACTTAGCGAAGCTGATTGGAAAAACGGAAGTCAGCGCCATCGCGATCGTCGATGAGCGTATGATCGACGGGCTTTTGGCAAAGCTCGGCCTCTCCTGATGTACGGATACCTCCGCCCAGTGAAGAGTCCGAACCAAGCATTTTCTCTCTTTCGCGCTCATTATTGCTCTCTTTGCAAAATGATACAGGCGGAATACGGGCTTCTCTTTCGAGCCGGATTATCTTATGAGATCGTTTTTTTTGCGCTTTTTCTCAACGCTATGCAGAATACCGAAGTAACGATCCTGCATGAACGTTGCCTCGTCCATCCTTTTCGCGAGCAAGCGATTTTTAAGGCGAACCCGGCGATGAACCTGTGTATGCATCTGAACATGGCGCTGATCGCCGGTAAACTAACCGATGATATCGTGGACGGAGAACCGTTTCGTTTCTTGAAAAAATTTGCTTTCGGTACTTTGGAGAAACGAAGCGAGAAGGTTTTCAAGCAGTATTCGGCGTTGGTCGACCGCACTTATGAGTCGATTCGAACCTGCGAAACCCAAAAAACTGGAGACATCGATGCCATCGCCGCCTTATTTGGCGGGCTTTTGTCGAGGCTTCTTCAAGAAATGTGCCGCGAAAGCCAGCTTTCTCCACCAAACCCGTTGATACATTTTAGCGAACTCTTAGGGCGATGGATCTATTGCATCGATGCGGTGGATGACTTGCGAACGGATTTCCGGAAAAAGCGCTATAACCCGCTTATATATCAGTACAAAGATACGTTTTTTACGTCCTATCCTCTTGAAGAGGCATTTGCATCGATTATTTCTCAAGAAGCGATACGATTGCGCTTGCTTTCAGAGCATATGATGGCTGAATACCGGCTTTTTCGGAGGCAGTTGGGGCTGTATTCGGTGGAGATCGATGATATAATATTCCGTTCGATCCCCTATACCTCCGCCCGAATCGTCCGACAAAATATGGAAAAGGAGAAGAAATGAGTCAAAACCCTTATAAAGTTTTGGGAGTAGATGAGAACGCCACTTCCGAAGAAATCAAAAAGGCCTATACGGATTTGGTAAAAAAGTTCCATCCGGATCGCTATAAAGAAGATTATATGAAGGAATTGGCAGAGCAAAAGATGAAAGAGATCAATGAAGCCTATGACACGCTCCAAAAAGGAAATGGGAATTATTACCGGACTCGGAGAGAGAATACCTCAAATCAAACGACCGATCAATCAGCCCGCTCGGAGTCCCTTGGCTCCTTGCGCGAGGCGCGGATGCATATCAACAACCGGAATTTCAGCAAAGCCAGAGAAATCTTGCAGTCATTATCCCAAAGAGGCGCGGAATGGTTCTTTCTGATGGGAGTCGTCGAAGTGAACTACGGAAACTACGATCAAGGGAAGTACTATATTAACCAAGCCGTGATGATGGATCCCCAGAACCAAGAGTATCGCCAGGCATATCAACAGATCTTCTCCGGGACTATCTTTTCTCAAAACGCTAATCCCTACAAGCGCTATGATACGAGCCAGGTATGCTGTCAGGCTTGCGCGGCCGCCTGGTGCTTGGATGTCTGCTGTGAATGCGGCGGAGGGGATTTCATCAACTGCTGTTAGACGACCTTGAACCGAACCTTTTGAGTTGAGGTGCCTTCCTTTATCACTTCGCGCAACCGGACACGCTCCTCGATGACTATGGATGAGGGGAAGGTTCCGATCTTCTATTTCTTATTTTCGGCGGTCAATGCCTGCCGTCTTGTGATATAATTGCTGTTGATTTTCGGTCATGGAGGTCAGTATGTGGGTCTATATCGAGGATTTTAAGAACCATATCGGCGAAACGATTACCCTGAAAGGGTGGGTATTCAATAAGCGTTCAAGCGGAAAGATTCATTTCTTGCAGCTTAGAGATGGAACCGGTACGACGCAAGGCATCTTGGAGAAAGCGAAAGTCGAAGAGTCCCTCTTCGAAAAAGCCAAGGAGCTTCGCATCGAGAGCAGCGTGGAGGTGGAAGGCTTCGTAAGAGAGGACCCCCGCTCTAAAGGCGGGTACGAATTGGATGTGACTGGATTAAGAATTCTTCAGATCCCTTCCGAAGAGTATCCGATCGGAAAAAAAGAGCACGGCGCCGATTTTTTGATGGAGCAGCGGCACCTATGGCTTCGTTCCAGCAAGCAATACCACATTATGAAAGTTCGAAACGAAATTATCCGCGCGACGAGAGCGTTCTATGACAATCAAGGATTTACCCTGATCGATACGCCGATATTCACAGGGGCGATCGGAGAAGGAGCGGGCAACCTTTTCCAACTCGACTATTTCGATTACGGTAAAGCTTACCTCACGCAAACCGGACAACTCTATCTGGAAGCGGCCTGTATGTCTTTCGGGAAGGTGTACAACCTCGGACCGACCTTCCGGGCGGAGAAATCAAAGACCCGAAGACACCTGACGGAATTCTGGATGAATGAGGCGGAGGTAGCCTATTACGACTATCAGGATAATATGCGTTTGCAGGAAGAGCTCATCACCTTTATCGTACAGAGTGTCCTCGACCGTTGCGAAGAAAGCTTGGCAATTCTTGAGCGCGATACGACGAAGTTGTCCGGAATCAAGCCTCCCTTCCCGCGTGTCAGTTACGATGATGCCATAAAAATGCTCCAAGAAAAGGGGTATGCCATTCAATGGGGAGATGATCTGGGGGCTGAGGACGAAACGGTGATTTCGAACCAGTTCAATAAGCCGGTCATGGTTTACAAGTACCCGACACAGGTGAAGGCCTTTTATATGCAACCGGACCCGGAAAGGCCCGAAGTCGTCCTGTGCGACGATATGTTGGCCCCTGAAGGGTACGGCGAGATTATCGGAGCCTCAGAAAGAATCCATGATTATGACGTGTTGATCAAGCGGATCGAAGAAAATAAACTGCCTTTGGACAGCTACGATTGGTACCTCGATTTGCGCAAGTACGGATCGGTTCCGCACAGCGGTTTCGGTATGGGTATCGAACGAACCGTCTGTTGGATCTGCGGTATTCATCATATCCGTGAGGCGATCCCGTTCGCGAGGACGCTTTACCGCATTCAACCCTAAGGGGAAACCACCGGAGAATGGACGAACGAAAAGCGCAATTCTTAATCGCAGATGATGAATACAAGGTTCGCGATCTGATACGGAAATATGTCACCGATTGTGGGCACACGGCTGAGTGTGTTTCGAACGGCGAAGAGGTGCTTCGCAAGATATACGGCGGCAATCGTTACGACGGCATTTTTACGGACATACGGATGCCCGGGATGGATGGCCTGTCGCTGATACGCGCTTTGTTTGAAGAGCAAATCCGTATCCCGATCGTCATCATCTCCGCGTTTGGGAATGTGGAAGCGGTAACGGAAGCCTTTAAGAAGGGCGCTCTGGACTATATTTCAAAACCGTTTTCGCCTGAGGAGATACGAGACGCGATCAAGACGATGCTGAATCAAGTGATCGATCTGAAAATTTCTTCTAACACCGTCAAAGGGTTGATCGAACAGAAGGCCTATCCCGGCGCGCTTAAGTACTTATTGCCGCTGTTTAGCCATTTCCCCTCCTCCCCGATTCCCCATCACCTATACGGCTTACTGAGAGAAGCTCAGGGAGACAATGAGGAAGCCCTTCGGCATTTTTCCGCCTCTTTGGCTTTGGATAAGGGGTATGACCCTTCTGTCCGCAAATATGAGGAATACCGGCCGAAACATCTTAAAGAAGGGAAAGATGAGTAAGCGCAAGAGCTGGTATGTGATTGTGATCGGTTCCGGACGTTTTGGCGCTCGGCTGGCCGGCAAGCTGTCATACGAAGATCATAGCGTCGTGGTAATCGATACCAACGAATCCAACTTCGACAACCTTCCTCCCGAATACACCGGTTTTACGATCCAGGGAGACGCGACGGATATTGAAGTGTTGAAATTGGCGAAAGCGCAGAAGGCTGATCTTTTTTTGGCATTGACTGACGATGATAACACCAACTTTTTTGTGTCGCAGGTAGCCAAAGATATTTTTCATGTTCCCCACGTCATCTCTCGGGTTTATGATCCCGCGAACCTCCCGCTCTTCCACGAATTCAAGATCGAGACCATTACACCCGTATTGCTGGCGTTAAGTACGGCGAACAAGATGCTGGAAAAAATCGCGGAGGAAGAGAAATGAAGATCGTTTTGGCTGGCGGTAAAAAAATCACCTACTATCTGGCGAAAAACTTAATTTCCAAAGGGATGGCCATTACGATCATCAATAAAGACAAAGCCTTTTGCGAAGAGATGGCGAAAACCCTCAAAGCGCTGATCATTCACGGAGACGCCTCTAATCTGTCGATTCTTAAAAAAGCGGAGATTTTCGACAGTGATATCATCGTGGCGCTAACCACGAGAGACCAGGATAACCTCATCATCTGCGAACTGGCTTCCAAAGTCTTGAAGGTAGGGAAGGTTTTCTCCCTGATCAATGACTCGGAAAACGAACAGGTTTTCAGGAAATTGGGAATCACCAATGTTATCAATATGAGCGAGGTATTTTCCAGTGTGATCGAACAACGCCTTTCTTCCTACCCGATTATCAACCTGATGCCTTTTGAGGAAGGGAAAGCCCTTGTGATACAGATCGAGGTCGAAGAAGGATTCCCTATTGTCGGGAAGATGCCGAAAGATTTGCCCTTTGCAGAAGGCGCGCTGATCGGTACCGTCAACAGAGGGGGAAAGGTCTTTATCCCCCACGGAGACACCGTCTTCGAAGTTGGTGATCGTCTTCTTGTGATCTGCCTCCCATCTGATCAGACACATACGATGCAGGCGATCACCGGATGGGATTGAGCGCTCTGCGATGAATATCCGTTCTGACTTAAAGATTCAGTATCGAACCATCCTGAAGAATATCGGATGGTTGTGCATTGCTTCCAGTTTTCTGTTCTTAACCCCCTTGATCGCTTTGCTTTTTTATCCGGAAGAACTTTCTTACTCTGTCTACTTTTTAGGGTCCGGCTTTATTACGTTTACTTTCGGACTGCTTCTGAATTTTCTTTTTAGAAAAGGGAGCCGTAATAACGAGATTACCTATCAATCCGGAGCGATTATTGTCGTGTCGATTTGGGTGCTAATTATCTTCTTTTCCGCCTTACCCTTTCTTTTTGCGCGGTTAGGCAGTTTTACGCATTCCGTTTTCGAGAGCACCAGCGGCTGGACAACGACAGGATTAACCGTTATTGATGTCGGGAAAGCTCCAAATATCTTTCTGTTTTGGAGAACTATCATCCAATTCGTAGGAGGAGCCGGATTCGCGGTGATTATGCTGTCTTCGATAGGTGGAGGGGTCAGCGCGGGAATCTATCGCGCGGAGGGACGTACGGATAATCTTTTGCCAAACATCAAAAAAACGGCCAAATCGATATTGATCATATACTTTACGTATGCGATTTTCGGGATCTTGGCCTTAATTGTGACGGGGACAAACCCCGCGGACGCTTTCCACCATACCTTGACCGGTTTAGCCACTGGAGGTTTTTCAAACCGCCCGGGTAGTGTGGGAGAGATCAACCGCCTCTCTACAGAGATTATTCTGATTGTCCTCATGATATTGGGGGCGACCAGTTTTGGCATTCATTTTCTTCTATGGCAACGGAGTTTCCAGACAATACGAAAAAACGCGGAACCGAGACTCTTCCTTTTTTTTATCGCCCTTTTCTCGATATTAGTTGTCTTAGCGATTACAGGGATCGTTTATCCCAACCTTCCGGAGACTATCCGTCATTCGGTATTTCAGGTGGTTTCCGCGATCAGCGGTACGGGATTCCAAACCACCGATTTTAAGGGTTGGCCCCAAAGCGCGTTCTTTATGCTCATCCTCCTGATGATCTTCGGAGGGATGATGGATTCGACTTCCGGCGGGGTAAAACAAATGCGACTCTATATCCTGTTTAAGGCAGTGGTCATCGAAATCGTCCATTTTTACTTGCCGAACGGTTCAGTTCGAAAGTATACAATCTGGAAAGGAAATTCCCGAATGCAGTTGGATGAACGGGTGATTAAAAATACGGCGGTATTCTTCACCCTCTTTTTCACGCACTTTGTTATTGGGGTTTCTGTCTTTCTTTTCCTTGGATATGACCTTACCACAGCTTGTTTCGAACTCGCTTCGGCGATCAACAATGTGGGTATGTCTCTCGGCGCAACGAACGCTCAAGCTTCTCCCATCTATCTATGGAACCAAATCTTTGCGATGTTCTTCGGCCGTTTAGAGTTCGTCGTCATCCTCTTCGCCCTATCCAAAGTCGCAAGAGACGGAATTCAGGTTCTAAAGGCATAAAGATGCGTAAGATAATGGTAGTGACGGAGAAAAATTGGTACGCGCGACTGGACAAGTACCTTCGCAAAGAGCTGGACGAAATAAAACTTACCGCGATCTACTCGCTCATCAGAAAAGGCGATGTGAAAGTCAATGCGATGCGCATAAAGCATCCGGACTATTTGTTGCAAGTCGGAGATACGGTCGATGTGTACTTACCCGGGCAAGAGGAAGCAAAAGAAAGAATCACCAGAGACTTGAGCGACAAAAGGAAGCTTGTCCCCCGTAAAATCGCCCTACCGAGAGTTTATGAAGACGAGGCGATCATCGTTCTTGATAAGCCTTCCGGTCTCTCAATCCACCCCGGTGAAGGCGTTCGTCAGAAGACAACCGTTATCGAAGGGCTGCTATTCGATGCAAAAACGAAGGACTTTGAGCCGTATCTGGTTCATCGTCTCGACAAAGACACCTCCGGGTTACTGCTCATCGCGAAATCGATCGCTGTCGCGAGAATTTTGAGCGAGACCTTCCGAGATAGGAGTACAATAAAAAAGTACTATACCTTCGTCGCGGGAGCCATTTCCCGTGAGGAAACGATCGATGAGCCTTTGGACGGAAAAGAAGCCCGCACCCATCTCGTGCCCCTATCGGCTTATCGGCGAGAAGGCCGGTCTTTCACGCTGTTAGACGTGGAGATCTTCACGGGCAGAAAGCATCAAATCCGGCGACACCTATCCCTTCGCCTTCACCCCATTCTCGGAGACACGATATACGGGGATGCCGAGCTAAACCAGTGGGCCAAAGCGGCCGGCTTGAAGCGGTTGTTCCTTCAAAGCCACGCGCTGCAATTCCCCCATCCGATCACAGGCGCTCACATCAGCTTCTCTCTTCCTCTTTGCGGAGAGCTGCAAGCATTCGTCAATACATGTCGAAG
>CAZMHO010000088.1:0-10772 GCA_964566085.1 uncultured Thermotogaceae bacterium
TTTTCCCATATCAAAGGGACAAAAGGAAATGTGGAATATGTTATACTCCTGCGAAAAACGAAAATGGTGGAAGACAAGATAGGAAAACCGCGGCTCAATCAGGTTGTAAGTGAAGCGGAGCGGTTCTTCTCAGAGGATAACGAGGGGGAGAGAGGTTGAAAAAGATCACGCCGGAAGATTTAGATATCGACAGAGGGTACGTTTGGAAAGGAACTTCGCAGATCGGCATTCCCACCCCGCCACACGCCCTTGATCATTCCGTCGAAAGGAGCGAAACGGAGCAATCCTTTCGCGAAGGCCTTCAAATGAAAGCGCGGAACTACAATATCTATGTGACCGGTCTCAGCGGAACGGGCCGTCGCTCTTCCGTGAAACAGTGGCTTGAGGACTTCGCGGTAGAGGAGAAAACTCCCGAGGATTGGATCTATGTTTACAATTTCGAAGATACTTGGACTCCCCTGGCAATACCGCTTCCGCGCGGTTTGGGCAGAGCGCTGAAAAAAGACTGGGAGCAGATGATCGAAGAAGCGTTGAAGTCTCTGGAAGGCGTCTTTATCGGAGAGAGTTACCGCAATAAACAGTCGGAACTCAACAACGAGTTCGAGAAACAAAAAAAGCAGCTCTGGGTAGAGATTACGCGAAAAGCGGGAGAGTTGGAGTATCTCTTGCAGACGACGCCAACCGGCATCGCTCCGATTCCTCTGCGGGACGGAAAACCGCTGACGATAGAAGTGAGAAGCGCTTTAAGCGCGGAGGAGAAACGGAAGGTCGAGGAAAACGGCGTCAAAGCAAGTCATTTGGCGGAAGGGTATTTGTTCCGGATGCGAGAGTACGAAAAAGACTTTCACAACCGTAAAGAGGAATTGAACCGCTTCAGCGCCAAGTTCGCCATCCGGTCGATTCTGAGCGAGTTCGAACAAAAATACCAGCAATCGGAGGAGTTCCTCCGATTCAAAGAGCAAGTGATCGAGGATATCCTGGCTCAACTGCCCTTCTTACTGGCAAAGCCGGAGCAATGGGAAAGCCTGCTGCACCGGTATCAAATTAACCTGTTTGTCGATCACGGCAAAACACGCGGCGCCCCGGTCGGATTTGAGATGAACCCCAGCTTCGCGTCGCTATTCGGGAAAATCGAGTTTTTGTCCAAAAACGGATACCTCTTCACGGACCATACATTGATAAAGCCGGGGGCCGTCCATCGCTGCAATGGCGGTTACCTCGCGATGGACGCGAGAGATGTGGTTTCGAACTACGCCCTGTGGGATATGATGAAAAAAATGCTCTACGCCGAAAAAACCGGTGTGGAGAACGAAGATACCCGTTACGGATTTTCCTCCCTGGCCACGCTGAAACCCCAAGAGATACCGTTGTCCTTTAAGTGTGTCCTGATCGGTGAACCGGAGCTCTTCGATATCCTGCAGGAATTGGATCCGGACTTCGACAAGCTGTTCCGCTACAAAGTCGAATTCGATTACGAGAGCGACGATTCGACGCAAAATCGGGATCGGTACACCCGTTTCCTGGCTTCCGCGGCATCGGAGAAAGGATTGCTGCCCGTCGACGCCGGCGGTGTCCGAGAAGTCGTCCGATACGGAATGCGGTTGGCGAATTCTCGGAGAAAGCTATCAAACGAGTATTCGCGCATAACGGACCTGTTGATCGAAAGCGACCATTTGAGCCGTCGCCAAAACCTTCCTTCGATTGACGGGAAAACCGTTCAGGAGGCTATTCGGCGAAAGATCGCCCGCAGCGGCTTGGAAAACCGGAAGATCGAAGAGATGATCCGAGACGACGTCATCCGGATCCGGGTGAGCGGGAAACAGGTGGGGCAAGTCAACGCTCTGACGGTTTTAGATCTGCCCGATCACTCGTTCGGGATTCCGACGCGCGTTACGGCGACCTACGCGCTCGGAAGCGGCAATATCATCGATATCCACCGAGAGATCGATATGAGCGGGAAGATCTTCAAGAAAGCGATCCTAACGCTGGAAAGCTATATCGAGTCGACCTTCTCACAGAAGTTCCCGCTCTCGGTGAAAGGGACGCTGGCTTTCGAGCAAACCTACGGGTCCATCGAGGGTGATAGCGCGACGATGGCGGAGACGGTGACGCTCTTGTCGGTTTTGGCGAAGGTTCCCATAATGCAGGGAATCGCGATCACCGGTTCGATGAGCCAGTTGGGGGAAGCCCAAGCCGTTGGCGGCATCAACGAAAAAGTGGAAGGCTTTTACCGCATCTGTAAAATGAAGGGTTTGACCGGTTTTCAGGGGGTGATCCTGCCGAAGGCCAATATGGATTCGCTGGTGTTGGGAGACGAAATCCTGAAGGCGGTCGAGAAAATGCATTTTCACATTTGGTGTGTGGACACCCTTGAAGAAGTGTTGGAGATCGTGATGAAGATGAAGGTTGGCAAGCGGACTCGAGCGGGCAACTACCCGAAAGGGACGCTATATGCGAAAGTAATGGATAACCTCTATCAAGCATTTACCCGGTATAATCAAGGGGAAGAGGCGTTAAAAACGAGAAAGAAAGAGCAACGTAGAGAAACGGAAGAAGATCAGGAGATGATCCCGGTCGAGACAAATAAAAGCGTCTCCTTCCGAAACGGTCGGCGAACACGTGTGATATAATTAAGCGGAAAATTGTGGAGGGATAAAAGATGAAAAAATGGGTGTTTTTGTTACTGTGTCTTTTGGTTACCGGCCTTTTCGCCAACTGGTTAGTGGAAGTGAAGGTGGAAGGCGAGATTTACAGAAGGAACCCTTCTCTGGAGATTGCGTTGTTGCTGGAAACGATCAATAAAGACATTCCGATGTACGATCCGGATACAAACTACCTCTGGACTTCGCCGGAACACCCGGAAGGGTACTACCGGGCCGAGCTCTGGCAGAATTTGCAGCATTTGGTCTACTCCTTATTGCATAACTATCGCTTCAACTACGTGGGCATCTACTCTCAGTACGGTGTCAAGGGTTCGTTGATCATCCCGATCGTCTTTTCCGAACGGCGTTTCTCTCCGAACGATTATACCGGTATTCCTGAAAACCTGATGCAGTATGGGTTTTCTCTGGTAACCAACGAGAGCATCGTGGCGATGGCGTTCAACAACGGCGTGGGTTACTTTACGGGCGATATCCGAAAAGTAGTCGAGAAAACTGTCGATCCGATCTACGCCAGAAACTACCAGAAAGTGGCGAACGTAAACGGATATTTGGCTTACCCGTTAAAAAACGGGGACACCTCGATCGGCGTCCTCGTCGTCGCGACCAGTGAGCCGGGGTTGACGGAGCAGCAATACTTCGATATCGAGCAATATGCGGATGCGGCGACATGGTTAATCTACCAGTCCGCGGATATGCTGATGCATCCAGAAAAGTTTTCGAATTAGCGGGACACGCCATATGATCTTTAGCACGCGCTTAGGGAAGATGGAGGTCGAAGAGACCGAGGTGCTGACCTTCGAAGCCGGGATTCTCGGTTTTGAGCGATGGCATCAGTATGCCCTGATTATACTGCCCGAAACGCTACCCGTGCAATGGCTGATCTCCCTGGAGAGCATGGAAATCGCCTTTCCCGTTATTGACCCTTGGCTGGTGAAAAAAGACTATGCCTTCGATATCTCTCAGGAAGTGGTTGAACGCTTGGACATCAAAAACCGGGACAAGATACTGGTGACGAATATGGTGCGCATTCCCCAAATCAACCCGCATGAGATGACGATCAATCTTCTGGCTCCGATCATCGTCAACACCGAAAATCGCAAAGCGATGCAATTGGTCTTGGATCGAAGCGACTATGGCTTGCGCCATTTGATTCGGGAGGAACCGAACCAATCCCCCCCGCGAACCGAGGGTGAAACATGCTCGTCCTAAGCCGAAAGAAAGATGAGGAGATCTATATCGAGACGACGATCGGGAATATCATTCTAAAGATCGTGGATATCGATGAGAAAAACGTCAAAGTGGGCATCACTGCGCCTAAGAATATGCCGATCTATCGGCAGGAAGTGTATGAGAAAGTCTACGCCGTCAATAAAGAATCGGTGATACAAGACGACCTGAAGAAAATAAAAGGCGTTCTGGAGGCCCTCAAGCATGAAGATAGATGATCTCCAGTTTCGCAGGCTCGAAACGTTGGCGCGTCTGCCCGTGAGTCCGGAAGAGAGAACCCGTATCAAAGCGGATATTGAGAGGATTCTGGATTACATGGAACGGTTGAATGAACTGGACGTGGCGGACCTCGAGCCGATGGTGAGACCGAACGATCTCGTGAACCAAACCCGGAAAGACGTCGTCAAAACGAACCTGCTGTCCGAGGATATCCTCGAAAACGCATACGACGTTCAAGAGGGATGTATCGTGGTTCCCCGAGTCTTATGAAGGATTCTGACGATTCATGCCCGCGGAACGGGTTTTCGAAGGCGCAGCGAGGGTTTCTTCCGGTGCTCGCTATGAGGAACTCTGCGCGGAATACTTGCGAAAGCAGGGTTACGTCATCATGGAACGGAATTTTAGGACGCGTTTGGGTGAAATCGATATCATCGCGATGGACGGCGAAGATATCGTTTTCATAGAAGTCAAAGGAGGGAAAGATACCCCCCCTCCTTTTACCCGCGTGACACCTGCGAAATTGAAAAAAATCCTTCTGACCGTTCAATACTATCTGCACCACGTTCCCGAAAAGACATATCGCCACGTTCGGGTGGATGTTTTATCGATTACCCTGCCTCACATGCAAATCCAGCATTTCAAGGATATCACAGCGCATTAGTCCTTTCTCGATCCTTCCATGTCCATCAGGTAGAGGCGCTGGCGGGTCAATCCATAAAGGGTTTGAGCCTGCTGCGCGATGAAATACCGGTCGTGACTGATGAAGAGAACCCCGCCGTCGAACTGTTCGAGCAGGCTGCGCAGCACTTCCAGTGACTCGATGTCCAAGTGATTGGTCGGTTCATCCATGAAGAGGAACTCCGTCTTCGCCAAAATAGCGGAGACCAGGGCGCACCGCATCAACTCCCCCCGACTGAGTTCGTCCACTTTTGAAAAAACCCGGTCATTACGGATACGCGCCGCCCCCAACGCCTGCCGTACGAACACTTCGCTATGACCGTACCGCGCCATATTTTCCAACAACACTTCGTGCGTGAAGAAGCGCCGGATATCCTGAGGAAGGTATAACCAACGCACGGCATCGTTTCGATAACAATCTCCCGCATCAGGAGTCAGATCGTTCACCAGGATACGCATCAGTGTGGTTTTTCCGCTTCCGTTCTCTCCGATGATGCCGATTCGGTCTTTCGTCGTGCAATCGATGGCGACGTCGGACAAGACGATACGTCCTTCAAACCGCTTTTCGATCTTTTCCGCGCGGATCACCACTCTCGAAGAGACCGAATAGTCTAAAAAGGAGAGGTTAATCGGCTTTTCGACAAAGGGTTTCTCCTCTTTCATCGATTCAACCAAAGCGTTGAGACGACCGGTCACCGCTGTTGCGCGTTTGGCGAGGCGCGCGGATTGGTGGCCGATATACCCTTTATCTGCGTGGGGATTATTCTGCTTGGTCCGTTCCACTTTCTGCGCCCATTGCTTTTTTTGCATGATTTCCCGTTCAAGCTGCCGAATCTTTCGCTGAAGGTCCTCCGCGTGACGCGCGCGAACGGAAAAAGACTGTTCCTTATGGGATAGGAGGGCGGAATACCCTCCTTCCACAGAGAAGGATAGGCCGCGCTCAAGATAGAGGGTGCGATCCGCCACACGGTCGATGAACGCGCGATCGTGGCTGACCAACAGGAAGGCGTTTCTCTGTTCCTTTTTTTGGAGGATGTATTCTTCCAACATCACGCAATGGGCGATATCCAGATGATTGGTCGGTTCGTCCAGCAAAAACAGACGCGCTCCGGAAACCATCAACCGGATAATCCCCAGCAAGCGTTTTTCCCCTTCCGAGAAGGCGGAGAACCTTTTTGCCGCATCCGATTCACAAAAACCGAAATACGAGAGGTTGGTGTCGATCTCTCTTTCAAATTCGTATCCACCGAGAGTATTAAACCGATCCAATGCTTCCGCATAGACGAATGGATTCTCCGAGGACTCGATTCTTTGGAAGGCTTCGGCCAATGCCGGGCGAGCGGTAAATAAGTAGCGTTGCGCGTTCATGCCGTTATCGGGGATATGCTGCGGGAGATAGGCAATAATCGTCTCTTTGTCGATCGCCACCGTTCCTTCGTCGAAGGAGATCTCTCCAACGATCCCTTTCAACAACGTGGACTTTCCGCTTCCATTACTGCCCGTAACGGCAATAAGGCGTGATTCTTCCAAGTCTAATGAAATGCCCTTAAGGATAACCTGAGAAGCGTAGGCTTTCGTAATCCCTTTTGCGTGAAGCACCGATGATCGCCCCCTTCGGAAATTAACGCAAGGCTTCGAAGCGATTATACAGGAAAACGGTCGGGTTTTGATATAATCCCGATCAAAGTCGATAGGGGAGGCAGTAGAATGCGAATCCGAAAGATCGTTCAGGAGGACGCGGCAGCGTATTTGGCCTTGCGTTGCGAACTAGATAACGAAAGCAAGACGTTGCTGATGGAGCCTGGAGAAAGGAAGACAACCGTTGAAGAGATGCGGCGAGCGATTCTGGACGCCTTATCGCGTTCGAACGCGATGATCTTTTTAGCGACAGATCAAGAGCGCTTAGTCGGTTTTCTCAGCGCTTTCGGTGGGACGGCGAACAGATACCGGCAGACACTCAGCATTGTCGTTGGAATAGTGGAAGCCTTTACAGGTCAGGGAATCGGGAAAGCTCTTTTTAAGGAGATGGAAGCGTGGGCGCGAGAGATCGGCTCGCATCGCCTCGAGTTGGGGCTGATGGCCCATAACCAGCGCGCGTTGGGTTTGTACACCACTCTCGGATATGCGATCGAAGGAAGGAAACGCGAGGTTTTTTTTGTAGACGGGACCTACGTCGATGAGCTCATCATGGGAAAGATTATCGAACCGAGGGATTCATCGCGAGTGATCCTACAGCCTTAGAAGTGTCCGAAGGGGGCATCCTCGAGTTATCCCGGAAACACGCCTTTACAGGTATGAAAGAATTCCACTTAAAAAGAAGGGAGGATTCCCGGACAATTTTGCGCCCTTTTTCATGGTCCTTCGGGAACTATCTGCCTCGATACTTTTCAGTGAACCGCCCAAAGTCCAAGAAAGGAGGATCCGTGGAGGACACGTATCGGCTTGATGCGCTTTTTCGCGATTTACTAAAGAGGGTGTTTGTGGGGTTGACCGAAAGGATGATTTATGATATACTTCGGCCAATGACCAACGGTCATTTTTGGAGGGTTATGAACAAGGACGAAAAATATAGCCGAATCGTCGCGGCTGCAGAGAAGGTTTTTTTTCATAATGGGTACGAACAGTCTTCGATGGACCAAGTGGCTCAAGAGGCGGGCGTGGCGAAAGGGACGATATATCTGTATTTTCAGAGCAAACAAGAGTTGTACTACGCCATAGGAGTTCGAGCGCTCGGAACACTCTTGAAGTCTTTTCAAGCGCTGTTTGCTTCATGCCAGTCGGGTTTGCAAAAGGTCGTCGCTTTCGGAAAAGCCTTCGCCCAATACCGGAAAACATATCCGGACTATTACAAGTTCATCGTCAACTACCAGGGAGAACGGTACGACGAAATGAACGAGCACGGGGAGATCCATCGAACCTATCAAGAAAGTCGGGAGTTGTTTCAAGTGCTCGTCAACGCGGTGACCGAGGGTCAGCGAGACGGTTCGATCGGGGTGGAGACCGCCCCGGCGTTATTGGCCGCGATCTTATGGTGCCAGACCTGCGGCGTGGTTCAGTTGGTGGCGCTGAGGGAACAGTTTTTCAAACTATTCGCGCCTTACGACGCGGATGAGATGCTCCAAGCGTACTTTACGTTGACGGAAAAGGTTTTGGAGCGCGAAATCAAGATCGAAGACATTCACAGTTAAGGTTTTGGATTCAAAACCGTTTTTTTAACCGTTAATGACTGATAGTCATTTCAGGGGGGGACCATGAAAAAAGTTGTTGTAACGGGAATCGGTACCATCAACGCGATCGCGCATCACACCCAAGAATTCGTTTGCTCTTTGCGGGAAATGAGGTGCGGTATCGGGAAGATCACACAGTTTGATTGCTCGGACTATCCCGCGGCTATGGCCGCGGAGATCACGAATTTTGACCCCCAGGCGCACTTTGAGATAAAGATAGCGAATCGGTACGATCGTTTTTTGCAGTTGGGCATCGTCGCCGCGAGGAACGCTCTCGCCGATGCGGGCTTGGAGCCGACGGGAGATTGGCGGGATAACGCGGCGGTCACCGTCTCTTCGGGGATCGGGGGGTTCAAGACTCTGCATCGAGAATACGGAAATCTGCTTAAGAAGGGGCCAAAGGCTGTCCGTCCCCATCTGATTCCGATGATGATCTCAGATATGGCTTCCGGAGCGATCGCATTAGATTTGGAATGTCGCGGTCCGAACTTCGGAGTGGTTAGCGCGTGCGCCTCGGCGCTGCATGCGATCATTATCACGACGCTTTTGATCCAAAATGGTTTAACCGATATCGCGTTGACCGGGGGGACGGAAGCGGTTATAGACCCGATGCCGGTCGCAGCCTTCGGAAGCATGACGGCGCTTTCTCCGGAACGCGAGGACCCTGCGAAAGCCAGCCGTCCCTTTCATAGCGAACGGAACGGGTTCGTGATGGGAGAGGGGGCGGGGGTCTTGGTCCTTGAAAGCGAAGCGCACGCCCGAAAAAGAGGCGCAAGGATCTACGGATGGATCGAAGGATTTGGAATGACAGAAGACGCCTTCCACATCAGTCAGACGGATCCGGAGGGCCGCGGGGCTCAACGAGCGATGCGCGATGCTTTAGATCGAGCCGGTATCAGTCCGGATCGCGTCGGCGTTAAAGCGGGTCTTCGGAGACGCCTTGACACAGATTCCGATCCAATCGACGAAAGGACTGGTTGGTCATACTCTTGGAGCGGCGGGCGCTATCGAAACGATCGCTTCGATTATCCAAGCGGAATACGGGTTTATTCACGGAATGCCGAATTTGGATAGCCCGGATCCGAGTTGCGAAAACCTTAGGATTCACAAAGAAACAGTGGAACACCCCTTTTCTATCGTGTTGAAGAATGCGTTCGGTTTCGGAGGGCACAACGCCTCCCTCGTCTATCGAAAACGTACTGGAGAAGGGGAGTAACCGGCGCGTTCATTGGAGTTTTCGTGAACCGCGGAATCGACGGGAGAAGAAGATGCGTACATTTGACAATAATCGAATATGTGAACTGTTCGGTATCAAGTACCCGTTTATTGAAGGCGGCATGGCTTGGGTCGGAACGGCGAAATTGGCGGCCGGTGTCTGCGAGGCGGGCGGTTTAGGAACGATCGGGTCCGGGGCGCTCACGCCAGAGGGGTTGGAAGAGAGTATCGATCTGTTGCGCACAATGACGCGCAGGTCCTTCGCCGTGAATGTCATGCTGCTGAATCCTTCTGTGGACCGGCAGGTGGAGGTCTGCATAGAAAAGTCCGTCCCAATCGTCATTTTCGGGGCCGGGAATCCCGCGAAGTACTTGCCGGATTTAAAGGAAAACGGGATTAAAACCGCAGCGGTTGTGGCTTCCGAAACGCTGGCCCTTTATCCGGAAGAGAGAGGGATTGACGTGATCATCGGAGAAGGGATGGAATGCGGGGGGCATATCGGGTCGGTGACGACCTTTACGCTGATTCCGGCCCTGAAGGATACCCTCGCGATTCCGATCGTCGCGGCCGGCGGCATCGCGGACGAGCGGGGGATAAAAGCGGCGTTTTGCCTGGGCGCGGAAGGCGTCCAGATTGGCACGCGGCTTATCGCGACAGTAGAATGCGAAGCGCACGCGCTTTATAAACAGAAAATCGTGAGCAGCGGTATTCGTGATACACTGCTCACGGGGCAAGCGTTGGGGCACCCGGCCCGGGTACTGAAAAGCCTTTTCGCGAAACGCGTCTGCAAACTCGAAAGTTCCGATCCGAAAGAAGCGGAATCGCTCTTGACGGGAAGTTTGAGAAAGGCATTTCAAGAGGGAGACGAAGATAGAGGATTGTTTATGGCGGGCCAATCCGCCGGACTCATCCGGTCGATCGCATCCGTATCCGAATTATTCGATACTTGGGTCGAGAAATTGGACGGATGGAACCCGAAGGCCGGGATAGAAACGAAAATTGCTAAAAACCTTAAGGAGGGCATTTATGAAAGAACAGGAAATCTATGAAATCGTGAAGGGGATACTCGTTAAGAGAATGGGCGTGAACGCTTCGTCTATCCTGCCGCAATCAACGCTCACGGAAGACATCGGCGCCGATTCATTGGAGTTGGTCGATTTGATGATGGATCTCGAAGAGATCTTGGGAATTCGGATCGAAAACTCAGAACTATCTGATGTGGAAACCGTACGGGACGTCGTGAACCTCGTCGAACACAAGCGAAAAGTAACCGCGTAAACGAAAGCGGGAGATAGCGGGTCTGCAGAAGGTTTGCAGACCCGCTTTGTTATCGCTTTCCGAATCGTAGACCGCCCAACGGTAGATGTGTTCGAGCCGTTAAAGAAGACCTCGAAATCGGTAACGATACCGGAAGGCTGCTTGTCAGGAGAAAAAAAGCGTTTCATTTGTTCTTTATGACCTACTTCTTCTCTGTTTCGCCATCTTTCACGCAATTTGGCGCGATTACGCTTCCTTTCGGTCCGTGAAACATTTCTGTTTTATG
>CAZMHO010000089.1:0-8378 GCA_964566085.1 uncultured Thermotogaceae bacterium
GGAGAAGAAAAGATCGCGTCGACCGGTTGAAGGGATGGAATTCTCTCGCCGACGGCCGCGGCCATACCCGCGCCTTCGGCCGTTAAAGATCGCTGCGCGTCGGTTGTATCACCGATCGCGTCTTCAGCGATTCCATGCCGCATGAGCAGAATTTTCTTCATAAAAGGCTCCTTTTTGGAAGGCCAGAAACCTTCGGTTTTATCAATTGTCTCCGATTCACGGTAATTATACCTGATTCTTCGAGGTTTTCGTACTCGCCATCTTCCCGCTGTCGAATCGGAACCACAAGGAAGAAAGACCGATTTTGCATGCGCCTCAATTGCCTCTTGACAAAAGACGACTCTGGTGATAAAATATATTCAAGATTATATATTATAAGTAGATGATAATGATGAATATACGCTTGGTCATTCTCGGGTTGCTGCAGCGGCACCCGATGCATGGGTATGAGATAAAGCAAGAGATCGAACGAGGGATGGGAGACTGGACCGATATCGCCTTTGGTTCCATCTATTTCGCGATTACAAAATTAGCCGAGGAGGCGTCCATTTCCGAGTCTGGTCAAGAGAAGGTGGGCAATCGACCTTCCCGAGTCATCTATACGATCACCGAAAAAGGGCGTCAAGAATTCATTCGATTGCTGAGAGAAGAATGGCAGTCCGAGCAAAGAAACTATTACCCGGTGGATTTGGCGCTGTACTTCATGTCCTTTCTTCCGAAGGAAGAGGTCCGGGGGTATCTCGAAAGCTTGATCCGGAAAACCGGTGAGAGTCTCCAAGAGTTGGAAGCGCACGCCGGAGAGTTGAAAAATAATCCCTATATTCCTCCTTTGGCCTTTGCCATTGTTGACCATACCCGCCGGCACCTTCACGCTGAACGAGATTGGCTTGCAGACTTAGCGTCTTCGCTCGATGAAATCCACGATACTTATCCGGAATACGATTCTTGAATTTTCTTTTTTTTTTATTTATATACAAGATTGCATATATAATCTTAAATAAGGAGAGGATTCGAATGAAGGTAAGAACGCGCATGACGGAAACGAATGAAGGGATACAAGATAACGGAATCGTTGAGCAGTTCGACCGGATGATGCGATCGATGGGCGGAGAAAGACGGAGAGCCATAGAAAAGATGAGGTGTCTGGGCATCGAGGGAGGAAGGGCGCTCGAAATCGGTCCCGGGCCGGGGTATTTGGGGATCGATTGGTTGAAAGACTCGCCGGAAGCCAGATTACAAGCGTTGGAGATTAGCCCGAATATGGTGCGCAAAGCGGAACAGAATGCGCTGCGGGAAGGGGTCAAAGAACGTGTCACATACATACTCGGAAACGCGCTGCAGATGCCGTTCCTTGACCAGGCGTTCGACTTCGTGTTCTCGAATGGGTCGCTTCATGAGTGGGAACAGCCCGAGTCGGTATTCAAAGAGATCTTCCGGGTTCTGAAGCCGGAAGGGGTTTTCCTGGTCAGCGATTTAAAACGCAACGCGCCTTGGTTTGCCCGGTTTCTGATGACAGCGACCGTCAAGCCCAAGACCATGAGACCCGGGCTCATCTCCTCGCTTCAGGCTGCCTATACCTCGTGTGAGATCAAAAAGATACTAACGCGTTCGGGATGGGGGAATGCAGTCGTAACGGAAAACGCGTTCGGGTTGAATATTGAGGGGCGAAAGGCAGCATAAAACCCGGGGTCTTCTCGGAAACGCTTCCATTCCTTCCGCCGATGCGCTCATGAGACCCTGAACCTGCGTCGGCGGCTTCGTACGAGACGGACGAACACTGTTCGCAGACCCGCATCGATACGATTGTCCCCCGCAAAATCGTGGTATAATACCGCATATCCATTTTTCTTAAACGAACGCGGAGGTATTACATTGATCAGTCGTCCGAAGGGTACGAACGATATTTATGGAGAAGAAATCGAGTATTGGCAGTGTTTCGAGAAGGCTGCCCGAAAAGTTGCCGGCGTTTTCGGTTTTCAGGAGATACGAACGCCGATCTTCGAAATGGCCGAACTGTTCATCCGTAGCGTCGGCGATGAAACGGATATTGTGCAAAAGGAGATGTACACTTTCGAAGATAAAAGCCATCGGTTGCTCTGTCTGAGGCCTGAAGGAACGGCGGCTGTCGTCCGTTCTTTCATCGAAAACAACATGGTTTCCGAGGGTCTCCCAAAACAGGTTTTCTATATCGGTCCGATGTTTCGATATGAACGCCCCCAAACGGGAAGACAACGTCAATTCCACCAGTTCGGAGCGGAGTTGATCGGTTCACCCTCTCCGTTGGCCGACGCCGAGATGATCTGGATGTCTATCTTTCTGCTGGAGGAACTGCGGCTTCATCGCTATTCGCTTCATGTGAACATGTTAGGTTGCCAGAAAGACCGGGAAGCCTATATCGTAGCCCTAAAGGACTACTATGGGAATAAACTGGAGACGGTTTGTCCGGATTGCCGCCGGCGATACGAGACGAACGTCCTGCGTTTGTTGGACTGTAAGGTGGATACCTGCCAGCCGATCAAAGAGAAGGCGCCGGAATTGACCGAGTATCTCTGTCCCGAGTGCCGCGACCATAAGGGTAAAGTGAGTCAAATACTAACCGAATACAGTATTGAAGCGGTATGGAATACCCGACTGGTGCGCGGGTTGGACTATTACACCGGCATCGTCTTCGAGGTAAAGTACCCGTTCAAAGAGACCGCCTTCGATCTCTTGGGGGGCGGGCGGTATGACCACGTGGTCGAACAGCTCGGGGGGAGCGCGACTCCTTCCGTTGGCTTCGCATGCGGTATCGAACGCATGGTTGCGACGATGCGGGAAGAAAAGGCGATCGCTGAACCGGCTGCTTTATGTCAGGTTTTTGTCTTGTCGATCGGTGAAGAAGCAAAAAAGGAGTCCCTGAAGATAACGGATTTTCTCCGGAAGCGAGGCATCTCGGTACAGCATGATCTGATGGAGCGGAACTTGAGGAATCAGTTGAAATATGCGGACAAACAGCGGGCCCTCTATACGATCATCATCGGAGAGGATGAGCTCGATAAAGGCGTTTATTTGGTAAAAGAGATGGAAACCGGCGATCAGATCGAAGTAGAAAGTTCATGGGTGGAAAACTATATCCTTGAAAAACTAACGGCCTTATAGGAGGCATCTTGAGTTTTTCGAAGTACCTTTTTTCGATTACCCTTCTCTTTCTATGCGCGACAGGGTTGCTTCTGGTTGGCGTTTCGATTCTGCTGATGGACATGCACGAGATACAGACCTTCTCTTCGAAGTTGTACCAATTCTCGTATGACCTTTCGCAAACGGTTATCCAAGCGCACTATCATCTTCCTTATTCCGACGAGCCGATTCGGCTGTTTCGCGGAAGCATGATGCGTTTTCTGGAGCAGCCGATGCTGCGGCTCTCGCTTCTTTATGATCCGGGCGGGGGATTCAAAGGCTTGGTTCGAAAAATACGAACGGTCGTGGATCGCTTTTTAGAGATGCCTGAAGGCCCTGATCCGAACGATCTGGTACGGTCCTATTTTGATGTTCGGCCGTCATTGGACGAACAGATCACGCAGTATCGCCTGGTAAGCGCAACCACGCTCAGGCGTATCGCGTTCGTCATCTTTTTCTTCTTGGGAATCCTATTATTGCTCGCGATTCTCACGGTTTTCCTGGTCTTTTACCCGTTGATGAAAGACATACAGAATTTAAGCGAGAACCGGCGGTCGTGGATTGTTTTTAAGGAATTTAAGTCCTATAAGTTGAAAAATCGGAGTGTGAAAAGAGATGAATAAAAACTGGCTCTGGCTTATTGTCCTCGTGCTGGTGGGCTTTTTTATCTACAACATCGTTTCTTCGGTTCAGAGTCGCCCGCAATATATCCAAAGAGCGTATAAAGCCGTTTATACCTTTGACCGGGCGGAAGAGACAGGAATGTACAACTGGGTCGTTTTCTCGTATGGCAAGAAAGATGACTTGAAAAAAAGCTACGAATACTTCCAAGGCGTGAGTATAGAAGAAAAAAAGACGAATTACGCGCAGATGCTTGAGAAGCTATCGGAGCAGACCGAACGAAAAGTCACACTCCTCACGTACGAATCGACGGCCATCCTTTTAACGGATGAGATGGAAGTCGAAGAGTATTCGACGGTTAAGGGAATGGTGCAAAAAAGCGGGGACGCTTGGGTAACCGGTTTCGGAGCCAATCGACTTCAGCTTCAGGAGAACTCGTCACTATCCTTTGTTTTCCCGGCGGACGCGGAGATCTTGAGCGTTAATCCGGAACCCGACGAACGCGAAGGCAACGTTCTTTTTTGGGAAACCCCGGGGCAATTAACCTTCCCCGTGGTCTCTTACCGGTGAGGGTTTCGAGCTCTCCGACAGGGCTCTTATAAATTTTGAAGGAAGGAAACGATCGCCTATTGGGAATGATCGCAGGGAGGAGTCTTTGAAAAAGCGAATCCTCATCGGGGTATCGCTGTTCTGTTTAGCCACGCTGTTCGCGGTACCCATCAAAATCTTCACGCAACCCGGGAATGCATCGGTATATATCAACGGCACGCTCTTCGGTATCTCGGACCGAAATGGCGTTTTGTCGGAGATGATCTTCTTAAACGCCGGCCGATACACCTTTCGCGCAGAGAAACCCGGATACAACGGCTATACCGAGGTCATCGACATCTCGGAAGCCACGGGGGTAACGCTGATTCTTTCGCCTTCGGGTATCTTGGAGGTGAAAACCCAACCTGCGGATGCCTTGATACGGGTGGATGAGCTCTACGAGGCGACAGGCCATTTCGCGAGAGAAGTCCCTCAAGGAAGGCATTACGTGGAAGTATCCCGTCCGGGATATCAATCTCGGTACTTCTATCCGGAAGTAAAACAGTATTTCACAAAGACCCTCGAAGTGTCTTTGGAGCAGGAAGGAAACACGCGTTTCGTAACAGAACCCGCCGGGGCTCAAGTCAGCGTGGACGGGATCTTGGCAGGCGTCACCCCTTTCCAAACCTTCTTGGCACCGGGAGACCATATGGTGAGTTTCACGAAAGAATGGTATACGCCGCAGCTTCAGATGATTCGGGTGAACTCGCTGGGAGAGAACCAAGTTCTCCAGCATCTGGAACCCTTCACGAACTTGACCTTACAGAGCACCCCGGACCAAGCGGATGTCTACCTACAAGGCATTTTCATCGGAAAAGCGCCGGTAACCCTTCACGAATTGCCGGTTGAAAAGATCCGTATCACCTATCGCAAAGAGGGCTTTAAAGAGGTGAACGAGGAGGTGGCTTTAAAACCCGGGCCGATGACCGTCACGGGCAATCTGTCACTTAAAGAGTATCCGCTCACGGTTCACGCGACGCCTGCCGCCCTTGTCTATCTGAACGGGAAAGAAAAAGGGATCACTCCGATCACTTTCCAGGCGGAGCACGGCTCACATCGGCTTTCTTTAAAATCGGGAGAAAAAGAATGGCTGTCCGTGCTTGAGATCGTTCAACCCCGGGAGGTACGCGTGGATCTGAACGTCGAGACGACGATCGTCTTCCATTTCATACCCGCCGGAGACGGATTCGTTCTGCATCGGGGGCAAAGATACCCGTTAACCCAACCGATCAACACCTTGGCCGGTTTGCAGACCTTTGATCTGAGCCGATCCGGGTATCCGGATCGCCGGCGCGTCTATAAGCTTTCTTCGGGTAAGATCTATGAGTACACGATCGACCTGGAAGGAGAGGCTCTTCTCTTTCTTAGCACGGATCCCGCGGAGGCGCAAGTGTATTGGATGGGAACCCTAATCGGGGAAACGCCGATACGCGGTCTCAAGATACGTCCCGGTACGGGCGCACTTCGTATTCGCTGGTTAAATGGCGAATGGTCGGAAAACGTGTCCTTTTTCGACGGGCAAACTTATACCCTTTTCCGGCAATTGCCGGGAAACACGACGCTCATTGTGCATTCTTTTCCGTCCGGGTTGCCGGTGTGGTTGAATGGAACGCCTTCGGGTTTAACGCCTCAGACGCTCACGGTTCAGTCCGGCACCTATACGGTCGAATGTGAAGGTCTCGACGGCATACGCCAGAAACAACTCATTACGCTTCGCGGGGATGTGGAACGAACGATTAATTTTGTCTTTTAATGGGGAGGATGGTTATGAGGTCTATGAAAGGCTCTCTTTTGGCAATGACGATCTTGCTTCTGACGACGATAGTAGCGATAGGGGCCGTACCTAGGGATGTCTCCGTTTCCCTTGACATATACGAACAGGTTCGTACGATGGTGGAAACAAACATTATGAAAGTCGACAGCATCGGGTTCTTTAACGGGACAAATTCCGTAAACCGTTATGATCTCGCCGATACTCTTTATCGGTTGATAAACTATATCATGAGCACACAGGCGATTGTGGAAGCCTCAACCTTGTCACGAAAGGTGGAGGGGCTGGAGTCGCGCGACGCTTCCATTCGCACCGAGCTCACGCTGCTGCGAAACCGGTTGGATGTACTGGAGGTTTCTTTCAGCCCAAGAGAGCTGGAAGCGCTGGAAAGACGGTTGACCGGTTTAAAGGACGAAGTATTGGCTGAGATGCAGGGACTAGAACAGCGAACGAAATTCGTGAGTGGATATAGCGACTTCCTGACCGCTGTCGAGGAAGAGCTGCGAACCCTCTATACCCGCGTTGAAGAGCAGGGAAGCCGATTGACCGCCACCGAGGCGAATACCGGCCGTCTGCTCAGTTACCTAAAAAAATATGAAACCTTGGATACCTGGTTACCAACAGTGGATGCCAGCTTTACCAGGCAAGAAGCACAAAACCTGCGAACGAGTCTGGCCTTATCCGATTTAGGCGCGCAAGTCAACGACATACTTCTGATGAAACAGAGAATGGAAGGTCTTCAGAAAGAAGTGTCCCAATTAAGCCTAATTGCCCAAAACGCCTTAGAGATACCGGCGATTGTCGAAAAACAAAATAACCTCGGTCTGCGCGTCTTGAACTTAGAAGCGGCCAACGCGACGATTATCAAGGTCCAGCAGGATCTGGACTATCTGAAAATCGAGAATGATCAACTGAAGCTAGAAAATGAAAACGTGAAGAAACAACTGTGGTACGCCTTTGGCGTCGGTATCGGGGGGGCCGTTATCGGTATCGCCGCCATCGTCTACACCTACGTACTATGGGGAGGTAGCCAGGGCGAGTGAACTTATCGGATTTCGACTACATTTTACCGATTGAAAAGATCGCGCAACATCCCGTGGAACCGCGGGATCATTCCCGTTTGATGGTCATAAACCGAAACGCGCGAACCCTTGAGCATCGACGCTTTTTTCATCTTTCCGAATACATTCTCCCTTCCGATCTCTTGGTAATCAACAATACCCGCGTCATTCCCGCCCGAATGCTCGGACAGCGGGAAACCGGAGGGCAAGCGGAGGTCTTTCTGCTCAAACGCATGTCTCCCGAAGGCGAGGCGGAGGCTCTTTGGAGCGTGCTCGTCAGGCCCGGGAAACGAATAAAAAAAGGAACGGTCGTCTTTTTTCATGGCGGAAGTCTGATTGGCATTTGCGTGGAACATCACCCGGACGGCAGCAGAGATTTTCTATTTAAGAAAAGTCCTTCGGGATCGGGCGTAAAGTCGGGTGACCGGGAACCGGAGTCCTTAAAGGAACTGATCTTCCGCGCGGGAAGCGTTCCCCTGCCTCCCTATATCCGCGAGCCATTGCCGGATCATGAGCGCTATCAAACCGTGTACTCGAAAGAAGAAGGCGCGGTGGCCGCCCCGACGGCGGGACTGCATTTTACAGACGGGTTGATCGCCGATTTGAAAAAGCAGGGTACCGAGTTTTGCGCGGTCACGCTCCATGTCGGGCTTGGAACCTTTCGCCCGTTGGAGGACACGGGGCATCCGTTCTCGATAGAAGGACACATTATGCATTCCGAGGCCTTTTACGTGAACAGTGTTGAAGCGCAGAAGATCGAGCGCGCCAAACGGGAGAAGCGTCGGATTATCGGGTTCGGGACAACCTCGGTTCGTGTTCTGGAAAGCCTGCCCTACTTCGAGAAGGGGGCGGACGGCTCTTACAGCGGAGATACCAGGTTGTTCATCTACCCTCCCTTTCCCTTTGCTTACACGAATGCGATGATTACGAATTTTCATCTGCCGAAATCCAGCCTTCTGTTGATGGTCAGCGCCTTCGCTTCTCGGGAACTGATGTTGTCTGCATATCAGGAAGCCATCGAGAGCGGTTATCGTTTTTTTTCCTTCGGGGACGCTTGCCTGATCTTATGACCACGAAAGAGATCGCCCTTTCGGGATTAATCAGCGCGTTTTCCATACTTGCGCTCTGGCTGGCGTCTGCCTTTCCCGGCAGCCGATTGGCCATCGCGATGGTTAGCGCCT
>CAZMHO010000089.1:8430-10549 GCA_964566085.1 uncultured Thermotogaceae bacterium
GAATTTCTATTTCAGGTCACGCGCCGGCGGTGCGGAGTCCTCGCTTATCTTTCCGTGCTCTGTTTTTCTCTCTTCCTCTTACCGGTAAAAAGCGTGGGCATCCTTTATGGACTGTATTTCGGCGGATACGTGACGCTGCGCCGTGTGTTGACGTTTCGAAAGCGCCTGTTGCTCTGGCTTCTCAAAGGCCTTTACCTGAATGGTGTGACGCTGCTGTTGTACGGGATTGCCAATGCGTTTTTTCATGATTTCTTTAGTAGAATACGCGATGTCGAAAGTTGGCAGATTTTCCTCTTTTTTTGCGTCTTACAAATCATATGGGTTTTTATGGATTATTTTCTATCTTATGTGACCCGGGTTCTTTTGCGCCTGCTTTTTGAAAGAGGCATTAAGAGATAATAGATGACGGTTGGAAGTATATCAGGCACTTAATTTGAAGGAGGTTTTATTTTGAGAAAAGGGTTAGGGTTGTTATTGCTCGTATTGCTAACGGTGAGTCTCTTCGCGGCCGTCAATACGGGGACGGGATTTGTTGCTTCAATCAAGGAAAAAGGGGAAGACACGGGTTACGGCATCACAGCGGAAGACCTCGAAAACGAATACGCTTATATGCTTCAGTACTACGCGCAGGATGATAGTTTCGACCCGATTTTCGACGGTATCTTTTTGAAATATGAGATCGCAAACTTGAAGATACAGCGTGAGTTGCTGAACTACTATGCGATGAGGAAAAACCTAACCATCGATCAGTTGAAGCTGGAACAACAAGTGAACGAAGTTGTTATGAACGTCTCGAACGATCCGGAGACGAAACCCCAGGTGGAAGCTCAGTACGGGTCGATGGAAAACTTCTACCAGTTCGTTTTGATGGTCTATCGCGAGGACATGCTCAGACAGCGCGCCATAGACGATATCTCTCCTGTGAACGACATCGCGATGAGAGAGTACTTTGATAACAACAAAGAATCGATTATTTCGACCAATGAAAAGGTATCCGCGAAACATATCCTGGTTCAAACGCTGGAGGAAGCGAAAACGATCAAAGCCGACATCCTCAGTGGGATAATCACTTTTGACGAAGCGGCCTCGCGATTTTCGATGGACCAGTCAAACAAAGACCAAGGCGGAGATTTGAAATGGTTTACGCGCGGAGAGATGGTGGGGCCTTTTGAAGACGCTTGTTTCACCGCCCCTCTCAATGAACTGACCGGTCCTGTCCAAACGGATTATGGATACCATTTGATCATTGTGACCGGAAGACAAGTGTTTGCCACCTTCGAGGAGTTCAAGGCTTCCGAGTCTTATGAGACCGAAAAGCAGAGCATACAAACCCAAGCCGTTTCGGCGTGGATGCCCAACTACCTGGTGGACAATCGGATCGAATTCATTTTTACCGGCACGATGGGAAGCCTCAATACCTTTTCGAAGCTGTATCCCGCCGCAGCGCAATCCGGGAACTATGCCCCCGTATTCGATTTCCTGAAAACCTACAGCCCTGCCGATGCCGACGGGATGGTGTTCCTGGAAGTCTGTTATCAAAGCATGCTCTCCCGAAGCGATCAATTGCCGGGATTAATGGATACCAACCAAAAAGCGTCGATGTTTCAAGCCCGGCTCGATAATCTGAAACGACTGTCTCTTGAAGAAGCCTACACGTTAGCCGCGCTAAGCCGTTACTACAGCCTGAACCCTTCCGATACCCGCATGGCGATCCGGTTTTTGGGAAAATACATCGACCAGGCCTTGGAACTGTCTTTGGACGAGATGATTATGGTTTATTACGGGGCTGAGATCAGAAACGAGCTGAGCCAGGCTTACCCCTATCTGGAAAAAATAGCCTTGGATACAAATGCCGAGATCAGAGATCGGGTAGTTGCTTACACTTATATGATTCGTATCAACAACCTAGTGGAGAAGAAAGATCTGAATAAAGGTCTGGTATCGAAGATACTCGAGCTTGACCCCGGAAATACGGATATTCTGAGTTTCGTGCAACCCTAAACGTGAATTGAAGGGTCCAAAGGGAAAGAGCCGTTTGAGCGGCTCTTTTTTTTGATTCATCGTCGGAATGTGGTATGAATGGGGAGATTTGTGCTATAATCGGTTCGGCTGAGGTCAT
>CAZMHO010000090.1:0-10492 GCA_964566085.1 uncultured Thermotogaceae bacterium
CGAGTTGAAGGAAATGCCGAACGCACGCAACTGCAGGTAGAGCATGTCGAAAGCGTCGATTACTGTGCGGATCAACGGGAATGGTTTCTCCGCCTGACTTCCGGAAAGATTTCCGTTTCGGAGGTCGCTCAAGCCCATTTCCGATTGGGCGCTTTGTTCGGAGAATGGGTTCGTTCGTATATAAAGCGGCACGAACTCGAGGGGAAGGTGGACTTAATCGTCAGTCACGGACAGACGGTCTTTCACCAGCCTGCCGCGGGACCCACGGAGAATGAACCGGCTTGTACGCTGCAAATCGGCGACGGCGATATTCTTGCATCGGTTGCGGGCTTAAGGGTTCTTTCCGATGTTCGAGTCAAAGATATGGCTTATGGCGGTCAAGGGGCGCCTATTGTCGTGTGGGCGGATTATGTTCTCTTCCGATCTTCGGAAGAAAACGTCGCGATGCAAAACATCGGCGGGATCGGCAATGTCACCTTCCTTCCAAAAAATAGCCGGCTGGAAATGGTTAAAGCCTTTGATACGGGACCGGGCAATGTCCTCATCGACGAAGCCTGCCGAACCTTCTTCAATCAAAAGTTCGATAAAAACGGGGAGATCTCTTCGAGAGGAAAGGTCAATCGGGCGTTGCTCGAACGCTTTCAGCAGATTGAAGAGAGCTATATGAACACGCCTCCTCCGAAATCGACCGGAAAAGAAATCCGTTATCACGAAGGGTATCGGAATGAGTTATGGAAGCTCAGAGAAGAGCTATCATGCGCCCCCTATGACTTCGTGAGGACATTGGTGGCATTGACCGCTTGGTCGATCGCGGAAAGTTATCGTCGATACCTCGGGGAAGTAGAACGGATGATGGTTACAGGAGGCGGGGCGTTTAACCCGACGCTCCTGCGTGAACTCGGAGAAGCCCTTCCGGGAACAGAAATCTGCGCGCTGGATGACAAATGGACGAAGTTTAAGGAAGCGATCGCCTTTGCCGTGATCGGAAACGAATACCTTAACGCGCATCCCGCGAATGTCCCTTCCGCGACGGGGGCGCGAAAAGCCGTCACCTTAGGAAAATTGAGTTTGCCCGACTAATTCACGATCGGGATAGGAGATAGACCTATGAACATTGCCATGTTAACGGATACCTATTTCCCGCAGGTCAACGGGGTATCCACGAGTGTCTTTTTGTTTCGTAAGCACCTGGAAAAACTTGGTCATCGCGTCTACATCGTTTCGCCAGTCGGTCCGAAAGGGGACCCTTACTTTTTCAAAGTGAAAGGGTTTCGAACAATGCAGGCCAAAGACCAAAAAATAGCTCTACCGAATGCCAAGCATATTCTGGATTTTTTAGAATCGAACCAGATCACGCATCTGCATAGTCATTCCCCTCTATCCATGGGATGGACTGCTCTGTGGCTCCAGAAGCGGTACGGCTATATTCACTTCCATACCTACCACACGCTGTTGGTGGAGTATCGGCACTATATGCCCCGTTTCTTCCGCCCGACTAAAAAACTAATTCAAGAGTTTTCAAAATGGTTTTGTTCTGAAGTCGACTGTATTATCGCTCCGACCGCTGAAATGAAAAACGAGTTAGAGTCGTACGGGTTAAGAAAACCGGTTCAAATTATACCGACCGGCATCGATACCGATTTGTTTCAATCGGCGAAACCGATCGATCTGCGCGGTAAATATCGCTTGCCGAAAGAGTCTTTTATCGCGCTATTCGCCGGACGTATCGCGAAAGAAAAGAATATTCTCTTCCTTCTGGATGTGGTTGAACGATTGATTCGAAAAGGGTATCCGTTTTTTCTGGTTTTGGTTGGGAATGGACCGTATTTTGAAGAATTGTCCGAGATCGTGCGAAAAAAACGGCTATCCGGGAACGTTATTTTTGCGGGGGAGATGACGCGGGAACAGCTGGCCTCTTACTATCGTTCGGCGGACTGCTTTACCTTCGCCTCGACTTCCGAGACACAAGGCCTCGTCGTTTTGGAGGCGCTAGCCGCCGGATTGCCCGTCATAGCGGTCGCTCAAAAAGGAGTTAAGAGCGCTTTATCTAATGGGGAAGGCTGTTTCCTCACTGAGAATCCGAATGTGGATTTCTTCTTTGAGAAAATACTCCTCTTGATTAAAAACCAGTTATTGAGACAAGAGATGAAGTATCAGGGGATAAACTACGTTCAGAAGCTTTGGAGTATCGAAGTGTTTGCGAAACAGGTATCGGATCTTTACGGAACTTTTCAAAAACCCGACCAGTATACTCCGAAAAAGATGTTCGAATTTTCGGAGCTGTGGATGTGGTTGACGGGTAAACTTCGAAATATTCAGGACAATATCTTCAAATGAGAGGCACCCTTCTATGATACGCGTCCCGCGAAACGTCCCGTTCTATCTCCCAATCATCGTTGTGCTGATTGGGCTCTCTTCCGTCTTCTTGTTTTCTTTGGTAACGACCTTGGAGACAGACCTTGGCCTGCAAATTTCCGCGCAGGTTTTGTCGGTAGCGTTTTTCTTCCTGCAAGTGTCTTTGTTTCTTGTTTGGGCGTTATTGCTGAATCGGAATATCAAACAAACGTCCTTTCGAACCGAAGATTGGCTGTCTTCAGCCGATGAGGAGACCGGATTCGATCTCCGTTGGTTGCAAGATAATCTGAAAAGAATCGCCGTCCCGCTTTGGCCGCTCGCCTTCTCGACGCTCTCGAATACCCTTTCATTGCTGTTCGAGATCGACCTTTACCTGTTGTCGGTCGCCAGTTTGTCTTTGGAACTCTTCTTCCTCTATCGGCTCCTACTGTGCAGTCGCCAGTTGATGACCTATAAGTCCCATTTCTATAGTTATTACAAGGTCGAAGGTTACCGCGATCAATTCCAGTATATCTTCCCGAAACGAACGCTATTAACGTTTATTCTACTAACCTTTCTGACGCTTGGGTTCTATCTCTTCTTCTTTTTCATACGCTTCTCGTCGGAACTGAATTTGTACTTAGCCTTAGACGAGACCTATTTGGACCGTCTAAAAGTGGCGCAAACGCCGGATTGAGCCTATGCGCGTTACGTTCGGGCTTTGAAAGCTACTTGCCCGTCCATAGAGCGGCCGCCAGTTTCCACGCTTCCCTTTCTTCTTCGCACTGGTCTTCCCCGCAATAGCGGTAGTCGAACTTCCGTTCGATCTCTCTGAGGTGTTTAGCCAATACCTCGTATTTTTCGATTTGGGCCGTTATGATGCTCCGAGTGCTCTTATCGAGTAGCTGCTTTTCAGGCGTTTTTCCTTCTTTCGGCGAAAAGAGCGATTCAAGATGGGGAACACACAGATGCCCGCGGGCGTCAAAGGCATTCCGAAAGGCTTCGTCAAGGGTATAGAAACAAGAAATCAAGGGCATAACCCGGTTTTCGAGTTCCCGAACAGCCATACAAATGAGGCAATGATTAGTGTCTGCCCCGCGCGGCCGTTCGCGTTTCCTCAATCGTTTTCCGTTGATTCGCCGGGAGCGAAACGGCGTTCGGCCCTCTTGCGAACGGAGGGCTTCCACTTTTCGCTCGAATAAGCGGCTGTAGATGATCGCGTGAACAAGGGGATCCCCATGTTCCAAGACGCGAAGGGAATGCTCTCGGCAGAAACCACCGGATTGATGGATAAACCGCCGGACCTCGTAATCGTCGATCTTTTCGTAACATAAAGAGTCAATCGTTCGTTCTACCTGCCGATCCGACAACTGACAGACCACGCAGCGATCTCTTTCCATACACTCTAACAACGCAAAATAGAGAGGGTCTTTTCCTATCGTTTTATTCACTCCGGTAAAAGTCTATCATTCCCATTCGATCGTGGCGGGCGGTTTCGCCGTGATGTCATAAACAACCCGGCCCACTTCCGCGATTCGATTCGTTATCCTTCTCGCCGATTCGTCCAGAATGTCATAGGGGATCCGGGACCAGTCGGCGGTCATTGCCTCAATGCTGTCCACGGACCGCAAGGCGACGACGTTTCCGTAAGCTCTTTGATCGCCCGCGACCCCGACGCTTTTTAGCGGCAGCAGGACCGCGAAGGCCTGCCACACTTTCTCCTCCCACCCAAACTCGCGAAGCGTTTGCAGGAACAGCGCATCCACCTCTTTCAAAACTCGGATACGATCGGGGGTTACTTCGCCGAGGCAACGGATCGCCAGCCCTGGACCCGGAAAGGGATGCCGATTTAAGATCTGCGCCGGAATATTCAGGATCGCTCCAGCTCTTCGAACTTCGTCCTTAAATAAAAACCGCAGCGGTTCGACGATCGAAAAGTCCATCTGCTCGGGTAAGCCGCCAACATTGTGATGGGATTTGATTTTGATGGTCCCGCCGCCTTGGGTTCCGGCGCTTTCGATCACGTCCGAATAGATCGTCCCTTGAATCAAGAACGGAGGCGATCCGATTTTCCGGGCTTCCGACTCGAAAACGCGGATAAAGGTTTCTCCGATGATCTTCCGTTTTTCTTCCGGATCGGTCACCCCTGCTAAATGTCCGAAAAAATCCTTTCTGGCGTCGACCACCTGCAAATTCATGCCGAAAGAACGTTTAAAAAGATCCGGTACGTCGACCTCCTCGTTTTTCCGAAGAAGTCCGGTATCGACAAAGACGCCGGTTAACTGCGACCCGATCGCTTGATGTGTCAAAACGGCTGCGACGGCAGAGTCGACACCTCCGGACACGCCGCATAGGGCGCCTTGTCTTCCTATTTGGGCGCGCAGGTTCTCTCTTTCGGTCGCCAAAAAATCCTTCAACGTCCAGTCGGGCGCGCATCCACAGATATCGAAAACGAAATTCGAGAATATTCTTTCTCCGAACTCGGTGTGATTCACTTCGGGATGAAACTGCAACCCGTAGATATTCCCGCCTTCATGAAAGGCGGAAGCGGTTAACTCGGATTGGCTGAGCGCAGTAAGCGTAAATCCTTCCGGAAGCCTCAAAACGGAATCCCCGTGGCTCATCCATACGGCGAAGGACTGATCGACTTTGTCGAATAACGGATTATCGCGTTGTATCACGATGCGCGTACGTCCGTACTCGGAGGAGTGCGCCCGATCGACACGTCCGCCGAAGTACTTGGTTAACAGCTGAAATCCGTAGCAAATACCGAGAATCGGGATCTTTTTTTCCAGCAGAGGTTTTATCCAGATCGGCACCCCCGGGCCTTTCGGATCATAGACGCTGAAAGGCCCGCCCGAAAGGATAAGCCCGGACAGGTCCTCCAGATTCGGTTCAGAAGAAGCGATGACAACTTCTGAGAATACCCGGAGGTCCCTGATTTTTCTGGCGATTAACTGCGTATACTGCGAACCGTAGTCGACGATGACGATCTTCCCCACGCTAACTGCCCTTTTTTTTCAGTTGGAAGTATTCGCGAACGTCATCGGGGGCGGCGATTGGTCTGCCGACTTCTTTGGAGATTCGAACCACTTTTTCGACAAACTCCGCATTTGATTTCGCCAGCACGCCTTTCGAGAGATATAAGTTATCTTCCATCCCGACCCGCACGTTCCCCCCCATCGCAATCGCCGCGGCGGCCATGGGTAACTCCATTCTGCCGATCCCGGCGACAGTCCAGGAAGCATTGTTCGGGATCTCCTCACGCATACGAACCAGTAACGGAACGGTAGCGGCGATAGCGCCCGGAACGCCCATGACAAAGTCATAATGAGAATGGGGCCATACGACGTGCCCTTTTTGAACCAACCAGTTCGCGAAGTGGATATGCCCGATTTCGAAACACTCGAACTCCGGCATGATCGATTTTTCTTGCATCCGTTTCGCGAACGCCATCACCATACTCTTCGAGTTTAGAAACAAATCGTCGCCGAAGTTGCATGATCCGGTCGAAAGGGTGGCCATATCCGGTTCTGATTCGATGCTTTGCACGCGCTCATCTGCGTTCATCCAAGTGGCTCCGCCAGTTGAGACTTGCACGATAAGTCCCGGCGCCTTCTGCCGAATCAGTCGCACCGTTTGCTTGAATATCGCGGCATCCTGAGTGGGGTTGCCTTCCGCGTCGCGGACGTGTAGATGGACGATAGAGGCGCCCGCTTCATAACAGCGTTTCGCTTCTTCCGAAAGCTCTTCCGGCGTGATCGGGAGATAGGGGGTTTCTTTTCGGGTAACTTCCGCTCCGCAAATGGCTGCCGTAATAATTAACTGGTCGAACTGTCCCATAAAACCTCCTTACATGTCTCGAAATCGTTGTTTGTTGACGGGTACCACGCACGTTCCGCTCGCTCGGCATACCAATACCGGTTGCTCCAGAACGACGCAGGCGCTTGGCTGTTCCGGTACGGAGGCGTTCGTGATCACTTTGTACGCTTCAAAGGCCATCTTGCGCGACGACTTTCCCACCTCTACGATCTCACCACTGACTTCAAGATAGTCCCCTGCGTAAACCGGGGCCAGGAACTCGATCGACTCATAAGCGCGAAAGAGCCCTTCATCTCCGTCCAGTACGATGAGCAGTTCGGTCGCGACGTCCCCAAACAGCTGCAGAACCTTTGCACCGTCGACAAGACTGCCGGCATAGTGCGCATCGGCCTCACTCATCCGTAACCTGATCATTGCCTTCTTCATACTCTTCCTCCTCACACAGCGAATAGTCGAAAAATGAGTATTCATGATCTAATAATACGACGGTATCCCCGTTCTTAACGCCATGTTTGATCAACAACGCATTAAGCCGGCTGTTTTCGACAATATCCATAAATTTGCGGAAACTATCAGGATATCTCAAGTTCAACCTTGCCGCGAGTTCTTCGAAAGCCTTTCCACCAACTGAAAACACATGCGCCGCTTGTTTTTTAATCTCTAAGGGAATCTTTTCCGGAAGATTCTGCCAGAGCGGCGCGACTTTCGGAATCTTTTCCGGCTCGCTCTCGGCAAAGGAGCCCGCGTCTTTCTCCGCTTGGCTGGCGGATGCCTTGAAGCGGGACTTGAATACCTGAACCCTCCTAATGATTTCTTTCACTAACAGGTCGATCCCCTCGCCCGTTACCGCGGAGATAGCGAAAACCGTTTTTCCGAGCTTTAAGAAATCCGTTTTCACTTCATCGATGATCTCCGGAATCGAAAGATCGACCTTATTCAGCACGATGATTTCCTCTTTTTCTTTCAAGACGGGATTATAGGCGAGGAGTTCTTTCCAAATCATCTCGTAATCATCGATCGGGTTATCGCGCTCTTTCAGGGACACATCTAACAAATGAAGGAACAACGAAGTTCGTTCCACGTGCCTTAGGAAGTAATACCCAAGTCCGGCGCCTTCGTGGGCTCCTTCGATTAACCCCGGGATGTCCGCGATGACGATGCCGTCGCCTGAAGGGCTTCTTAAGACACCCAGGTTCGGAATAAGCGTCGTAAACGGAAAATCGCCGATTTTTGCTCTGGAGTTGCTGATCTTCGTTATCAGCGTCGATTTTCCGACGTTCGGGAATCCGATCAGTCCTACATCCGCGAGAAGCTTGATCTCGAGTAGGAGCTTTCGCTCCTCGCCGAAAAACCCTTTTTCCGCAATCTCCGGCGCTTGAAAAGTGGCGCTCTTAAAAACGGTGTTCCCTCTTCCGCCTCTCCCGCCTCTTGCCACACAGACGTACTGCCCTTTCACCGTCAGGTCTGCGAGCGGCTCTTCGGACTCATTGTCGAAAACGACTGTCCCCAAAGGTACCTCTATCACAGTATCTTTGCCGGAAGCCCCGGTTTGATCAGAAGACCTTCCGTTTTCTCCATTGGGAGCGAAAAAGTGTTGTTGGAACTTAAAAGGCAACAGCGTATGAAGCCCAGCGGTCGCCACCAAAAAGACATTTCCGCCATTTCCGCCATTTCCGCCGTTTGGTCCTCCGAAAGGGATACAGCGTTCACGTCTGAAACTCACGACGCCATTTCCGCCTCTGCCCCCTCGGACGGTTATTTTTACACGATCAACAAAATTCTGTTCCAAATTACGCGTCTTCTCCTTTTCCCGATTGTATCTCTTTGGCTAAACCGGCGTATCCCGTTCGACCCATCAACGCATAGGTGGCTTGCTTACCGAGTTCTACTCCCGGTTGATCGAAAGGATCGATCGCTGCCATATACGCAAATAACGTTGTCGCCAACTCATAGGTCAGTATAAATTCCCCGACGTGCATTTCGTCAATGCAAGGGAAAGCCACTCTCAAGGAGGGCCGTCCGTGCTTCTTCAAAGCGTATTCTGTTCCTTTTAGCTCCAGATTGATCAACTCATTGAACCGCTGATTCCCCAAATACGACAGTCCTTCAAGCTCCGGATGCATCGAGGGAATGGCGAGGCGATTCCTGAAGGATTCGACTTCGAGGAAGGTGAGCACCTTGTCCCATTTCCCTTCGTTGTACAACTGCACTTGCGAATGCTGGTCTGTGACGCCTAAGGCTTTGATGGGAGTGGGTCCGATAAAAACCTCCTGTCCGAAGCGATTGACCCGTTTCCCCAGGCTTTCCGCCCATAGCTGACGATACCAATCCGCCCAGGGATAGAGCGCATTCGAGTAAGCCATCATGACGGAGAGGGAGAGCCCTTTCTCGTAGTACAGCAGGTGGTGTAGGGCGATCAAAGCGGCAGGGTTCTCGGAAACAGGGGTGGAAAGCAGACGCCGTTTGGTTTCTTGCGCTCCTTTGAAAAGCCTCTCGATATCGATTCCGGCCGCGAGAGCGGACAGCAAGCCGACGCTGGTTAAGACGCTGAACCGCCCGCCTACTTCCGGCGGAATCGCGAAAGCTTTAAAGCCTTCTTTCCGGGAGATTTGACGAAGAATCCCTTTTTCGGGATCGGTCGTGAACACGATATGTTTTTTCGGATCAAGGCCTTGCTTCTCCAACGCGCTGCGAACGTAAAGGTACATGGCCATCGATTCGGCGGTGTTACCGGACTTCGAGATCACGTTAAAAATGGTTTTTGAGGCATCGCTACGTTGATTGTCGATGCCGACCAACTGCATCTGATCGTGAAGAAAGTCCGGATCCACATTATCCCAAACGAAGACGCGACACTGTCCCTTTCTTTCTTCCCGCGATAGAAACTCCCAATGAAACGGTCTTAGAGAGCGATGTAGCGCCGTATTCCCCAAGGCGGACCCTCCGATGCCCAACACGACGAAGTTATCGAAAGCGGAGAGATCGGGTTTGAAATCAAGGAGTTCGGAGAGGGCTTCCGGGTGTTCCAAAATCCGTAAAAAACCCGGCTCTTCGCTCTTGACCGTTTTGAGCGCTTCTTCCATGGGCAGGCGCTTATTATTCAATTCTACAGACGTGTTGAAAACCGGGAAACCGTCGTTGAAACAGTTGGAAAAATCGAATTTCAGCATGAGAACCTCCTGAGGAAAATCGCCTGAGAAAAGTCCCCTCACGCGCCTGAGGGGACTTTTCGTCCCTAATAGCTCATCAAAGAGTCGACCGAGTAGGTTTCAAGCACCTTGCGCGCATCTAAGAAGGTAAGCTCGATGAGAAAAAGCATCTTGGCGACGGTACCGCCCATCCCTTCGATCAAGCCCGCGATGGCTTTGATCGTTCCGCCGGTAGCTAAAACGTCGTCTAACAGAACGACCTTCGCCCCGGGATAGAGGGCGTCTTCATGGATTTCGAGACCGGCTTTGCCGTATTCCAGCGTGAATTCAACCTTTCGCGTCTGATAGGGGAGTTTTCCGGGTTTTCTGACAGGGATGAAACCCTTTCTCATTTCATAGGCGATCGCGGAACCGAAGATAAATCCTCTTGCTTCCGGAACGACGATATAATCGAAATCGACCTCTTGCAAACGTTCGATAAACCGGTCGATGGTTTCACGAAAAGCTTCCGCGTCTTTGAGCAACGGGGTAATATCTTTAAAAATGACACCTTTTTGCGGAAAGTCCGGGATATCCCTGATTAAACGGTATAGGTCCATCATTTATCCTCCTTATCGGCGTTATCACAGGATTATACCATAAACCCTGAGCGCTTCTAAGAAGCGATGATTCGGTTTTTCCCGGTTCTCTTAGCCCTATACAAAGAATTGTCGGCAGCCGATACGATGGTGGAAGGATGAAATCCGTCCTCTGGCGCCGTTGCCACGCCTGCGCTCACCGTGATCGACCTTTCGATAATCACTTCTGAACTGACTTTCGACAAAATCAAATCCCCTTGACGGATAGCCGCGATTTTCCCCGTTTCTGGAAGCAGAACGGCGAATTCCTCCCCCCCATAACGGGCGACAAAAGCCGAATAGGGGACGGATTGTTTCAGAATCTCGGCCACGCGCACGATCACTTTGTCCCCGGCCTGATGCCCGTAGGTGTCGTTATACTTCTTGAAGTCATCGATATCGAACATGATCAACGATAACGGGTGTTTAAAGTCCGCTTCCCGCATTTTTTCCTGTAAGATATCAAAAAAATGGGAGTGGTTGTACAGTCCCGTCATCAAATCCCTCTTCGATTTTTCGAGGACGATCTGATACTCGTTAGACGATTATACGAATCGGCTGAGCTGATCT
>CAZMHO010000091.1:0-7165 GCA_964566085.1 uncultured Thermotogaceae bacterium
AGGAAGGGTGTGGGGAAGCCAATAAGCCCGACTAAAGTCGGGCGCTCCAAAAGCCCGAAAGCCGTGCGCAAACACGAAACCAAGAAACCGCATCCCTCGAGCCTTACGTTGTTCCGGCACCGCGGATCGCGTGGTCGAATCAATCGAAGAATGTTTACCGCGCGATATCCGGCCTGGTCGGGTATGAGGCTTTTCCCGTGCCGATAGCCGTTGGCGCAAACGAAAAGCCGTAATCTTTACGGAAGAATCCCTTCTATGCCCCAAACGAGGGTTAGGAAGGGTGTGGGGAAGCCAATAAGCCCGACTAAAGTCGGGCGCTCCAAAAGCCCGAAAGCCGTGCGCAAACACGAAACCAAGAAACCGCATCCCTCGAGCCTTACGTTGTTCCGGCACCGCGGATCGCGTGGTCGAATCAATCGAAGAATGTTTACCGCGCGATATCCGGCCTGGTCGGGTATGAGGCTTTTCCCGTGCCGATAGCCGTTGGCGCAAACGAAAAGCCGTAATCTTTACGGAAGAATCCCTTCTATGCCCCAAACGAGGGTTAGGAAGGGTGTGGGGAAGCCAATAAGCCCGACTAAAGTCGGGCGCTCCAAAAGCCAAAAATCACTCGCAAGCGTTCCGGATCGCGCGAAACAGGGGTTATGGCGCGACTCATGAAACCTCCAAACCGGATCGACATTCGAGAGCGCGCCAAAACCAGCTTACTCCGCGATGATCGGCGGCGCATACCCATTCGCCTTTTCGCTAAATCCTTAAGACAACCGTCATACCGAGATTTCGCAAGCTATCTGCGAACGCGCGGAGCGTTTCGGGGGGGTATGGACAGACGCCGTCGATCGAACGGTACTGCTGAATAGCGACGTTCCGTATGCGTTTTTCTTTCAACAAACGCCCGAACGGTTCGAACTCCGACACCGAAAGGTAGGGCGGATAGACGGTGAGGCGCGCTTCGTAATGATCGTAGAGGGGGAGGATGTCTAAACTCCTCAAAATCGTATCGAAGGGAACCGAAGTAAACTGCTCGTAACGCAGGCTTTTTACATCCATGGCGATAAAATCAAAGACTTCCCGTCCCTCCTGAAGGAAGGACGGATTGGATCCGTTCGTATCGACCTTCACACGAATACTTGGAAAACGTCTTTTCAACCTGCGGGAAAAATCGATGATCTCATCGGCGAATAGTGACGGTTCCCCTCCGGAAACAACCAAGGCGTCGATCTGGTTTTGCCTGCGTTCGAGGTACCGAAAAACGGCTTCTTCCGCATGAATGCCCGGCTGTTCCGATTTTAAACTCGCATTATGGCAATAAGCGCAATTAAAATTGCATTTCGACGTAAAGAGCACGGTGCTGATGGCTTTCGGATAATCCACCAGGCTGACCGGCTGCCACCCGCTGAAATTCATCGGTTCTCTCGCCCCCGGTTTGCGTCGGGCTTTCGCCCTCCGGATAGTGATAGGTCTGGCGATCCACGAATTCGCTCTGCTTTCCCGCATTCCAATGATGTATCGGACGGTAGTATCCGGTGATTCGGGAGTAGGTTTCTGTCGGATTGCCACACACCGGGCAGGTATGGACTTCCCCGTTCAAATAGCCATGGTTTTGGCAGATCGAATAGGTCGGGCTGAGGGTGAAATAGGGGATTCGATAGAACGTGGCTATCTTTTTTACGAGTTCTCTTGTAGTCTCCCAATCGAATAAGCGCTCTCCGAGGAAGATATGGAAGACGGTCCCTCCCGTGTACTTCGTTTGAAAGGCTTCCTGCTTGTCCAAGGCTTCGAAGATATCTTCGGTATAGTTTACGGGGAAATGGGTGGAGTTGGTGTAATAGGGCGCGTCCTTTCCTGCGGAAAGGATGTTCGGAAAAGCCTTTTTATCGTGTTTGGCCAAACGATAGGACGCGGACTCTGCCGGAGAGGCTTCCAAGTTGTAAAGATTCCCTGTTTCTTCCTGATAACGGGATAAACGGTCTCTCATATAATCTAATACTTTCAGGCCGAAGGTTTCGGCTTCGGGTTCGTATAGCGGCTGACGAATCCAGTTCGCGTTCAAAGTCGCTTCGTTCATCCCAACCAGACCAATGGTCGAGAAATGGTTGTTGAAGTGATTTAGATACCGTTTCGTATACGGGTAGAGACCGAGTTCGTTGAACTTCGTGACGATGCGACGTTTGATTTCGAGACTTCGGCGAGCGATATCCATCAGTTTTCCGAGCCGGGTAAAAAAATCCTCCTCATTCAGGCTTAGATAGGCGATTCTGGGCAGATTCAACGTTACGACACCGACAGAGCCGGTAAACTCGTCGGAACCGAACAATCCGCCTCCTCTTCTCCGCAACTCCCGTTTATCCAATTGGAGCCGGCAGCACATACTTCGGACGTCTCCGGGGTTGAGATCTGAATTGATGAAGTTTTGGAAATAGGGGGTTCCGTATTTTGCCGCCATCTCAAAGAGTAGGGGTACGTTTTTATTGTTCCAATCGAAATCTTTCGTGAGATTATAGGTTGGAATGGGATATTGAAACCCGCGATTTGCCGCATCCCCTTCGATCATAATCTCCAAAAAAGCGCGATTGATCATGTCCATCTCTTCCTGGCAATCGCCATAGGTAAAGGGTTGATTTTTTCCTCCGACGACTGCGGGCGTATCTTTCAAGTCTTGGGGAACAATCCAGTCGAGGGTGATATTGGAAAACGGAGATTGCGTCCCCCAGCGGCTGGGTGTGTTTACGCCAAAGATAAAGGATTGGATCGCTTGCTTGGCCGTTTCATAACTGAGAGCGTCCGCTTTGATGAAGGGCGCCAAATAGGTATCGAAAGAGCTGTAGGCTTGCGCGCCTGCCCATTCGTTTTGCAGGACGCCGAGAAAGTTCACCATCTGGTTGACTAAGGTGGAAAGGTGTTTAGCCGGCGCGGACGTGATCTTTCCGTTGACCCCGCCCAATCCTTCGCGTATCAGTTGTTTCAAGCTCCACCCGGCGCAGTAGCCGGATAGCATGGAGAGGTCATGGATATGCATATCCGCTTGACGATGGGCTTTCGCGATTTCTTCATCGTAAACTTCGTTCAACCAGTAATTCGCGACGACCGTCCCGCTATTATGCAAGATCAAGCCGCCGATTGAGTAAGAAACCGTGCTGTTTTCACGGACTCTCCAATCGGAACGGTCCAAATAGTCATTGACGGTTCGGGAGAAATCGAGCATGTTTTTGTCGAAGTTACGGATTTTTTCGTGCTGCTTCCGGTAGAGAATATAGGCTTTCGCCGTTTCGGCAAAGCCGGCTTCGACCAACGCTTTCTCCACGGCGTCTTGAACTCTCTCTAAATGGATAACTCCGTTTTCTATCTCCGGTTGGAACCTTGCAATCGCGCGTAAGGATAGTAACTCTAAAATGTCGTCGGTAAAGACCATATCCGTCGCGATGAAGGCTTTCTCTATCGCGGATTGTATCTTTCCTATATCGAACGGAACCACGCTTCCGTCCCGCTTTTGTATCGACAAAATGTCATTATTCCTCATGTTTTTCCCCCTCTGTCGTTGCTCTCTCTCCGAAATTCCTTCTATTAACCTGAAAATTATACTATATGTAGTATTACAAATCAAGCCACCCCTATATATAGCGTAAATCGCGATTCCATAACCCTTACCATACCCGGACTTTTTGTCTGGCTTATCGTGATGCGTTGTGATGACGCGTATGGCGAAAAGATAATTAAAAATGAAGTTTAGACATGTTTCTTAAGAACTCGAAAGCGTTCTCTTCTCTGAATCGCCTCTTAGCGCTCCGTGCATTCCTCTCGAGAAGAACAGAGATGAAGGGAATTTTTCGGTAGTTTGTTTTTTCGACCGAATCGGTTATAATTCCGTATTAACTATCGATCGAGGTTCTCTTGTGATAAAAAAGCGAACAACCGAAGAATGGATACGGGAAGCCCAAGAGCTGAGAAAGCGCGGGGAGAAACGGCTGGCTGCGGCTTGTTTTTTGCGTGCCTTTCGCCGGTTTTTTTATGACGAGAGTAATATCAATGGCGCGAGGAAAACGTTGTTTGAGGCTCTGAAGAACCTGGAGCCTCAGGAGATCTCCTTAAGCCTGGTCGCGAAGCGCTACCTTTTGACCTTCCTCTCGGGGAAGACTCCGGATCCCGTAGACGAAAAACTGATCAGCGGTTCCGAAAGATACTTCCATTTAATCTTATGGCGTTATTCCTTTGAAAACAACCCGGAACCCGGGATTGCGCTCTTTCGCAAACACTGGCGATACCGGCGGGAAGCCCTGTCGGAACGGAAAAAGGTCTATCTGCTTCATACACTCTTTTACTATGCCGTTCTTCTCAACCATAGTGGGGAGTATGAGCGGGGGTTGAAACTGATCCGTTATTTGATTGAAGTCCTTTCTTCGTGTGTGGACTTGATGTCCCTAATAGTGACTGCCCAGTGTTTCACCGCTTTGGCGAACCACTACGGTTTGAAAAATCAAAATACGATCGCTGAGAATCTATTTCGAAAGGCGTATGATTTAGTGGAGCCTTTGGGTCTGTATTTTTACACGGCGAACGTCTATTACGAACCCGCAAGCTTTTACTCTTCGGTTTACGGCGGCGGAAGGTACATGGAGATTACGGAAAAAGTACTGGAAGTGACCAAAATCGTTTCCGCGAGCCCCCAAACCTTAAACGCCTTATACAGAATCGGTTACAACCATCTATATGCCGGAGAGCTGAAGGAGTTTTGGTCGTATGTCGAACAGCTTAAGTACCTCTCGCAACGATATCGGCGTCCGGATTCCCTGGCGAATGCTTATCTGCTGGAGGGGATATACTATCTCTACAATAAGAACCACCGGAAAGCGGAAACCAACTTCCAGAAATCTTTTCAGTCCGCAAAATCCACACTGACCGTCAACCTGGCGCAACGGTGCCGGATCGTTAATCTTCTAATGTACGGTAAAAAAAACCTCGCTTCGGAGCATATCCAAAAAGACTTCTTCGATAAAGAAGAATACGGGTTTCTGCTGTTTGTGGCCTTGAACGCGGCGCAGACCCCGGAAGAGATTGCCGAAGCCTTTCAAGCTTTCGACGCGAGTTCAGCGAGGTGGCGCGAAGAGTGTGCCCTGCTCTTTTGCGAAAAGATCGCGTCAGTCGATCCGGCAGGATTTGAGCGCTTTTGCAAAAGAATGGTCTCCGATTTTTCAAAATCGAGCGATGCTCTTTCTCTCGCGGTCGTTTATGAGGCGCTCTCCAAATTTTACCGGATTGTCGGGAATTACGATCACGCTCGCTTTTTCTTAGAGAAGACGGTGGCGATTTACCGGCGGATCGGTATGAACCACGCCGCTTCGGTTTTATCCGAAAAGCTTGACCTTAAAACCCTTTCCTTGAAGCGATTTGATAGGAAGGTAAAAGACATCATTCGACATTCGTCAGATAAACAGCTGCAAAACGATTACGCCGCTTTTCGCAGACAGTTCGGGCAGGATTCAGACGAGCTGCGCACCTACCGGACCATGATTGACTTGCTTCGCGGTATCGACTATCATTGCGAGATAGACCAACTGCTGGAGCGAATCTTGCGCAACGTGTGCGAACATCAGAGAGCCGAGAGTGGCCGCATGGGCTTTCTCAACGAAGACGGCGCTCTCCATAGCGCCTATTACGGATATCGGAGCGAAGCCGCGCTGTTTCCGATCGAAATAGTGGCGAGTGAAGGGTTCCAGCCTCCGGCAAGTTCTGGCATTGTCCGTAAGATCATGTACATGGATCAAGGGGAGAGGATCGTGATCGCCTTAAAGTTTACCCCTTCCTTGAAAGATCGGCAGGAGCGGTCCCTGGTTTTCTTCTTGAACGAAGTGGAGCCGATTTTCGGTTTGCTCGTTCGGAGCACCTTAACCTTTGGGAATAGTATTGTTGACTCGTTAACGCAACTGAATAACCGGTGGTTTATGGAACAACGTCTGCTGGAGGAATTTGAGAAGAGCATCCGGTACAACTTCCCGCTCTCCTTTGTCATGGCGGATATTGATGATTTTAAAAAGGTCAACGATACCTTCGGCCATCCGATTGGCGATGAAGCTCTCCGAAGGATAGGCTCCTTTTTTCTCCAACACACGCGAAAGTTCGACATTTCAGCGCGATACGGCGGAGAAGAGTTTGCGATCATCTTACCGAACACCGAACCCAAACGCGCCTTTATTTTCGCGGAGAAGATACGAAAGGGAATCGAAGAGATGAGCGATCTGCCTTTCCGAATCACGATCAGTTTCGGAATCGCCGGGACCGGCCAGAATAAGTATGCTAAAGCGGAAGACTTGGTTTCCGCGGCGGATCGCGCCCTTTACGAGGCTAAGGCTCAAGGGAAAAACCGGACGATGGTCTTCGATCCTCCCTGACTCGAAGGTCGATTTGCATCGATAAAGGCGGGAGCCGATACCTAAAAGGAGGAGATATGGAGAAATATATAGACGAACAGATAGAGCGGTTGGTTCCGGAGATGGTGGAAGAAATCTGTCAAGCCGTAAAGATACCTTCGTTTCAGGGCGCCCCACAGCCCGGAGCGCCGTTTGGCCCGGATGCCGCGAGGGTTTTGGAATGGGTGTTGGCGTCCGGAAAGCGAAAAGGTTTTGAGGTCAAGAACATCGATAACTATGCCGGTCATATAGAGTTTGGATCAAACGGCAAGCTATATGCCGCTCTCGGGCATCTTGACGTCGTGCCGGTCGAAAAAGGCGGAGCCGATTGGTCTGTTCCTCCTTTTGAGGGGATCGTCAAGGACGGCGCCATCTGGGGAAGAGGAGCGAGCGACGATAAAGGCCCTACCTTCGCGGTGCTTTACGCGCTCTATGCGCTCAAACAACTCGGACTCACACCGAAAAATCGTATCCGGATTATTTTGGGAACCAATGAAGAAACCGGATGGGAATGCGTACGCCACTACTTTCAGAAAGAACCTTACCCGGATTTCGCCATTACGCCGGATTCTGTGTTTCCGGGTGTCTATGCCGAGAAGGGGATCTTACGGCTGGACCTATGCGCCGGGATCGACGGGGAAGGGGGGGAGGGGCGGCGCCCTCTCGATCAAAACCGAATCTTAATGAAAGGGGGAACGACCCCGAACGTGGTTCCGAAAGAGACAAAACTGCGTATTCTTAGCGACAATCCGGCGATGATC
>CAZMHO010000091.1:7175-8644 GCA_964566085.1 uncultured Thermotogaceae bacterium
ATCGGTCAAATGCTGCAGCATTTCCGATCCCAGAATCAGGCGACCCTCACCTGGTCCCTCACTGCGCCGGGAGAGTTCGAGATTATGTTTACCGGGAAGCCTTTCCACGCCGCTCATCCGGACGAGGGTGTCAACAGCATCGCCGCGTGCTTGGATTTTTGCCGTACACTGGCGCTCTCGCCTCTGCTGAAAGAACGGCTGGATTGTTTGTGGGAGGCTATCGGCTACGATTTCTCGGGTAAGAAAGCGAGGATTTCCGGGCAGGACGGCGTTTCCGGTGCCCTCACCGTGAATTTGGGCGCGATCGAATGCGATGAAAGCAGACTCAAAGTCACTTTAGATATCCGATATCCCATTTTTTTCGATAAAAAGAGGATCGTCAGCCAATTAGAAGGCGTTTTCAAAGGGTTTACCCTCTGCGAAAGCAGCTCTCTTGCTCCTTTGTACGTTGATCCGGAAGGGGCGCGGATGCGTCAGTTGATGAGAATATACAGCGACTTTACCGGAGAATCCTTATTGCCGAAAGCGATAGGGGGCGGCACTTATGCGCGAGCCGTCCCATCGGGTATCTGCTACGGCCCGCTCTTTCCGGGTGAGGAATCCTATGCGCATCAGGTGGATGAGCGCAAGTCGATCGCGTCATTAACAAAAGCCTGCAAAATTTACGCCCGATTGTTTTACGAATGGCTCACGGAGTCGGGGGAGCGGGTGATCAAAGAGGCCACATGAGAGACCAAGAGCAAGAAAAAAGGCTTGGCGCACTGCGCGAAGCCTTTTGTAAACGATCAGAAAAACCCTCGAAGCGCTAAAAATGGCCGACTGATTTCAGCCCGTGTCCGGTAATCAGGCTAACCGTCTGTCCTTTCGTATCCGGGTCGCTCTCCAGAACGCGTTCGATCCCGGCAAAAGCCGTGGCGGAGGTTAATTCCATAAAGAAGCCTTTCTTGGCCATCTCCCTCCAATTGCGAAGGATCGACTCTTCGGTGACCGAAAGAAGGGCGCCCCCGGTTTCCTGGATCACCTTCAAGATGCGCTCTCCGTGAACGGGTTGCGCGATCGCGATCCCTTCGGCGACAGTCGGCTGTAAAACAACGGAGATCGGTTTTGCCGATTTCTGTTCCCAAGCTGACGCTAACGGATTACAACTTTCCGTCTGAATACCGATCAGCTTCGGCATTTCCGAGATGACTCCCGCCTGGATCAGATCTTTGAAACCGTTGTATACGCCCAGTAGGAGCGTGCCGTTGCCGACGGGGAGAATAAGCCGGGCGGGCGCTTTCCAATCCATCTGTTCGACAATTTCGTAGGAAAGCGTCTTCGTTCCCTGCAAAAAATAGGGATTGTAGACGTGAGAAGCGTAATAGGCGTGCTTCGCTTCTTCTAAAACCGCTTGCGCCGTTTCTTGCCGTGAACCGGGTATCTTGCGAATACGGGCGCCCAACATACGCGCTTGCTCCATTTTTGCCGGG
>CAZMHO010000091.1:8654-10457 GCA_964566085.1 uncultured Thermotogaceae bacterium
AACTTGAGGGACGAAAACTTCGCATTCGATTCCTGCCGCGCTGGCGTACATCGCGATCGAACAGCCAGCATTACCGGAGGAGTCCTCGACAACGCTTTTGATTCCCAACGAACGAACGTAGCTGATGAGCACGGAGGCGCCACGATCCTTATAGGAGCCGCTCGGAAACAAGTGATCCTGTTTTACCCATACGGGATACCCCTTGATGTCGAATTTCAGCAAGGGCGTGAACCCTTCTTCAAATGAGATGATGTCTTCGTCCGCCTCAATAGGGAGCGCTTCCCGATAGCGCCAAAGATTGGCTTTCCGATGCCGGATCCTCTCTATCGGAAAACGCGCCTCGAACTCCAGCTCAAAGGGTTCTCCGCAGTCGGGACACCGGTAGACTGTCGGATCGGGAGAGGCTTTTTTACAGGTGGGACAGATCATTCGTATCAACGTGAGACCCCCTTCTGCGGTTATTTCTTCGTGATGACTTCCATCACGGCATTTTTCGCTTCAAGCGTATCGCTTTCCAGGAAGAGTTTCACATACTCGCCCCACAGCTTTCGCCGGTTGTCGGGATCGTAAACGTAGACCTTTCCGAACAACTCGATAATGCCGGTATCCCCCGTATAGACGAACTCTCTGCATTCGGCGTATAGATTTCCCTTATAAATCTTTACCGGCCTGTCGGCCGTCTCGTTTTTTCCTTTGTATAATTTGGCGAGGGTTTCAAAATCCATGATATCGCAAAAAACTTCTACCGTGCCCTCGCTTTCACCCGGTTTGATGATGCTGTGGACCTCTTTTTTGAGGGTCCCCTTTTCTTCGATCAAATCGTAGTCCAACTCGACGGATGTCGCGCGACCGGTTTCGAACTCTACGAAGATCCCTTGCCGCGCTTCTACCTTGCGGTCTTCCCCGCGGTCTCTTAGAATCTGGAAGAACTTTTCGGAAATTAGAGTGAATCCCCCTTTGATGATTTCTGCGTGATTGTAGAACTCGATACGATCTTCGAAAAATTTGAACATGTCAGCCTTAATATGGAGCGTATCGCCGCCTCCCGTTTGGGCGAAGGAGAAGAGTGACAATACAAGCAGCAAACACAGGAATAGACCTTTCTTTTTCAAGTTCACCCGGCTTGTTGTCGCCGGACACCTCCTTTTTATTCTTATAATAAGAGTCCTCATTACGCCACGATTACCGGTCGGAGCTTGTTTAAGAGGTCGCTTCATCGCATAAAACGGATGATGTCGAAATACGAGATATAGATGGCGAACCCGATCAGAAGGAAAAATCCGACAGTATGGATGTACCCTTCGATAACGGGGTTAATTTTCCTCCGCGTGATCATCTCGACTAGGCTGAAGACGATTCTTCCCCCGTCCAGCGCGGGCAAGGGGAGAAGGTTGATGATGCCAAGGTTGAGCGTGATAAAGGCGAGAAGGAACATCAGCGTCTCCATGCCCGCCCGAGAGGCTTGGCCAATGATGTTTACCAACCCTATCGGCCCCGCGAAGTCCTTTACGTTCGCTTTGCCCGCGAGAAGACTGCCGATGATGCTGCCCATACTGGTCAGCATCCCGTTTGTGCGTTGGATGCCCAGCCCAATCGCCTGTAACAGATTCGCGGGATACGCGTTTTCGTTGGCGGGGTAAAACAGACTGTTTTCCAGAGCTTCGGTAAAATCCTGATAGGGCATTTGAAGCTCTGTCGGAAGGCCCTCCCGTTCCACCAGGACACTAACCTTCCTGACAGAGGGTTGCGCGAATTGATTCGTAACGACATCCCCGCGTGTCTCCAGATAGGTGAAATGGCGGT
>CAZMHO010000092.1:0-4423 GCA_964566085.1 uncultured Thermotogaceae bacterium
CCAGGGTTAATAACAGCTTGTGCCGGGTAGCGCCTTTCTCATCTCTATAGGATTGAACGATTTGGATATAGATATGACCGCTGGATTTAGTTTGTTTGATGAACATGCCATATTATACCACGTTATCACTACCATGTCAACTTCTATATTGAACCATAGACGTTTATGAAATAATCACTACATTATGACTGTCACTACATTTTTCTTCGGATTTCGCTTTTTTTACCTCCCAACCCCTCTGTTTTCGTTTCCCGATACCCCTCTTTTTTCCCTTTCGTGACAAAGTCAGGATAATCATTCAAAACGATAAAGGAGTCAGACCGACCGATAGTATCCCGTGTGAGGGTATCGCGCCGGCGTGAAAAAAAGAAGCGCGTCTTTGGCGTCTTCGGCGAAACCAGACGACCCGATGACCTTGTGGGTTATCGCGTCTTTGAGGGACCACCCCGCCCTGAGACCCTGGAATGGAGCGCCCAACTTTAGTTGGGCATGGGGCCTTGCCGACGAGGACAGCATTCGGCTCAAATAAACCGATTCAGGCTAACGTTTGTATCTCCATGTTGCCCCAAGCTTGGCAAAGTAAAAGATTTCATCCACGAAGGACACGAAGGGACGCGAAGAAGGGCAACGAGCCTTTTGGAACGCCCCCGCACCGGCTTGATCGCAAGCGAAGCTTTCCGGACCGCATACTTTGTCTTTCGCTAACAGGGGATCGCGGCGCAGGCTTACTGCAAGTCCTAAGGTCGCATATAAAGAGAAAGGGCACTATCAACGTGCAGGCCGAGGCGCTTCCCGGCCCGCCCCGTCGTTTTACGTTACCGGTCTTCCCAAAACACTTCGCCATTGATATAGGTTGCTAACACTTTGATTTCGGAGATTTTATCCAATGGAGTTTCGCGCGGGTTTTCGCTGAGAAGGATCATATCCGCGAACTTTCCGACTTCGATACTGCCGACGATGTCTTCCATGAACAGCTGGTAAGCCGCGTTGATCGTATAACCCCGAATGGCTTCGTCGATGGTAATACGTTCTTCCGGCCCTAAAACGCTACCGCCCACGGTTTTACGGGTCGTCACGGTCTGGAGGGTTTCGAGGGGTTTGTTCGGAGAAGTGGGCCCGTCGAAATGGAAAGAGTAACTGACGCCGTACTGAATCGCCGATTTGACCGGACACCAGCGCTGCCCGCGTTCATCGCCGACGAGTTCGGGAATCACATCCCCCCAGTACCGGACGTGCGCCATCAAAAAACTCACCGGTACACCCAATCGATGGGCGCGTTCGAACTGGTCGTCGCGCATCATCGGCACGTGTTCCAAACGAATACGATGGTCTTCTACCGGATACCGTTCCAATCCTTTTTCTATCGCGTCCAAAGCCATATCGATGGCGCCGTCTCCTTCGGCGTGGATACAAGCAGACAATCCCACGCGCAGGACGTCGTCGATAAATTGCTGCAATTCTGCTATGCTCACATACGGTTCCTGGTAGTAACCGGCGGGCGTGTCCATGATGTGCAGGGTCGTATCGTTCACCAGATAGGGCGCGGTCATCGTAATGGTTCCGGTCCAGGGGCTGCCGTCGACGAACAGCTTGCCTCCGGTTAAAGCGATCATGTCGTCGTCTTTGGAGGTGTCGAAATTTGTAAAGTTGATCGCATAGCCTCGAATGCGCAAGGTTTTGTAAAGAACAGCCGCGAGACGGTACATGGCTAAAATGTCCTTTTCGAGCACATTGTCGCTGATCGTCGTCACGCCATCCTTCGCATTCACCAACCATCCTTGATAAAGAGCCTCGGCGAACCGTTGCGGCGTCCCCAAACTGCTCATAAGGTACGGCAGAATAACCATACCAACAGCGCCGCCCTGATCGACGCGCCCTTGCAGTTCCCCGTCCGCGTCGCGCTCGAAAGTGCCTGCCATCGCCCCTGTAGGATTGGGGGTGTTCTTATCGATTCCGGCCGCTTCAAAGGCCAGGGTATTCGCAAATCCGACGTGAACGCTGTTTCCCCAGATAAAGACGGGGTTGTTCGGCGCGATCGCGTCCAGTTCCTTTCGCGTGGGGTTTTTGGCTCCTTTCTGGAGAAGAGGGTCCCAACCGAAAAACACGAGGTACTCACCCGGTTTCGACTTCGCAACCGTTTCTCGAATGATCGTCATCACTTCTTCCCCATCAGTATATCCGACAGCCGGCCGAATATCGATGGTCGCGTTCTCAACCACCATCTTCAGAAAAGGATGCGAATGAACCTCGACGAATCCGGGCATCAGCGTCTTTCCTTTGAGATTCACGATTTCCGCGTCCGGCGTGAGAAAACGGATGATTTCTTCATTCGAACCTACCGCGATGATCTGAGCGCCCTTAATGGCGACACCCTGAGCGACGGTCATGTGTTCGTCAACGGTTAAAACCGTTCCGTTCAAGAAAAGCGTCACCTTTTCGCTCGCGGCATACCCGCTCAGAATGGTACAAAACAACAGGAGCAACACCCACAGGTTCCTTACTTTCATGTTGCCAACCTCCTTTTTCGGTTCCGGTTTCCAGTCAAAGCGACTCCCTAAAGTTACAAACGACATGAAGGGTTTTTCTATGCAGATTATTATATCATACCGACAGAACCCCCCCGTTCGCAGGGATGGCCGGGTCGGACGCGTACACAGAAGATCGCGGGATACCGGACTCGCCGATCCCCACACAGGCGTCGACTTCGCATCATCCGCAATCCCATAGCGAGTGATACTCAAAAAAAACGGTTCTCTTACAAGTCAAATGGGTAAGAACACAGCGATAATAGCCTTGGTACATCGAACTTGAGTTTCCGAAAACTTTTCGGGATTCTTTCGGTGGAATTCTGAGGCGGGAATCCAGTCTCCGAAGAGTCTGAGGAAATACCGTTTATAAACTGAACGCAAGACGACGTTTTTGATACCCCTGGAGAAGGACTTTTTGGACATCGGTATACTTGCGCGATGATTCTGGGGATGCGGTGGGCGTATACGGCGTATTTGACGCTCTCAGGCATGAATACTGATGGAGATACGATCGATTAGGCGCCATTATGATGATTATCAATTTTTTGCGCAAAAAGTGGGAAAACCATAGGGACGGTTTTCCCACCCTGGGATAAGGGAGACATACGGTTCTTTTCGTGAAGGGAAACGGTTGATGAAACAGCCGATCTTTGAATGAGGGTAATCCGACTTGACGCTATCCGCGATAAACCCTATTCCAGGGCTTCTCCGTATTCGTTGGGGCCGCTGGTACCTTCCGTCAACATAAGGATCAGCAAGAGGATCGCCCCGATAAACGGGATCAACCCGAGCAGTATGCTCCAACCGCTTTTGCCCGAATCGTGCAATCGCCTTACCGTCAACGCCAAGATCGGCAGAATAAGACAAAGGGAATAAATGAAACTCCAAGGCGTTATCCCCGCAAGCACGACATTAATTGCCACGTTTACAAAGGCGAATATCCAAAACTCTTTTCTGCTGGAGCGTCCCTTAAAATCAAAAGAACGCGCTAATACTTCCAAATACGTAATCATCGTTCTCCTCCCTCTAACAATAAGTGTTATTACCATCTCTTTCAATCACAAATAGATACTTCGAATTTTTTGCATTTCCGCGGGTAAGGAAAACCGGCGTTTTTTCTACCCGCCTGTCATAACCGCTCGCTCGTTAAGCTATGTCCGCGACTTCGCCGGCTTTTTCGACTGATACCCTTAACGATGGAGTCGTATTGGGCCGTATCGTGTAGCTCTCAAATTCGCCCCCAAAATAGTTGGAATGCCAATTCAGCAACGGATATAATTCCAACTGGAGGCGTATGGGAGGGTGGCAAAGGAATACATAGAAATCGGATGCTTGATGAAAGCGCGTTGCGCCAGGCGCGATGTCAATATAACCTCTGTCAGCCGGCGGGTGAGCATCTACAGGAAGTACGGCAAGATCGGTTTTTTAAAGCGAGGAATCGAAGGGTCTTTCGTGGACCCGAAAGCGAACAAGCTGACAGCAAAGATGGAAGAACTGAGAAGCGTCTACAAAACCGAACAAGGGGGATCGGGTACAGAGGAACAAGACAGAATGGCTGATGAAAATTGTGGCAGAAAAGGAGCTTAAGAAGCCGCACCGCATTCCGAAAGAACAAGGCCGGACCCATTCATAAGAATTCGAGTACTGGGATGATTTTGAAGACTTGCAAGACTTTATCGAAAAAGGTGACGGCTATTAAAAACTCTATCACGAACTCAGATCTCATCAAGGGTTGAACGAAATACCCCTGTAGAATTCAAGGCGATGAGGGATGGAGTGAATCCTACCGCTGTTACATTCAATGTATCTCGATGTAAAACGATCTTTGCTTGTTTAGTACTTCCTAAATGAATCTCGAAGCGTTTCCGGATGTTCTCCGACGCCTGGATCATCGT
>CAZMHO010000092.1:4433-5923 GCA_964566085.1 uncultured Thermotogaceae bacterium
GGTGTTTCCCGGAAACAGTTCATACCCTATCGGTAATCCGTCACCGTTCATCAATAGCCCCATTACAACCGTGTACCTCGTTGATCCCGAAGTTTTTGAGAGCATCCTTCTGCACGCATTCGAAAGCAAAGGTAGTCTCGTCGTAAAAGACCACATCGACCGTTTGACCTACCCGGGAATAGTTTTCGCGGAAGAGCTCGCTTTCTATCGTTTCTTTGTGCGCGTAGAGATGGTCTAACGTTCGGTAAAGAGTATGAAGCGGTATCTCCCGGTCGCGGTAATACCCTTCCTGCCCTTCATAGGTCGACAGCTTGCTGACCGGATGCAGGAGATGCTGCGCCGCCATAAAAAACGGTTTCCGATAGTGGATAGTTCACTTTTTTCTGATTCGGGAGATGCTCCAGGCATGTTGCGATGCCGAGGTTTTCCCATAACCGGGCAGAGGCCAGATACCCATAGTTTTTTATAGGAGCTTCGCTGCATTCGGAGGGAAGAAAAGCGCCGTCGGATATTCCTAATCGTCGTTCAATAACGAGTGATAACAAAAGTTAGATACAATACGGTTGTGCCAGGTTTTCTGAAGAATACCCAATCACCCAGCGTTTTTAGCGGGTTTGCGCGCTGTTTTCTTCCCCCTTTTATCCCAAACCGTCACAGTAGGGAAACCGTTAAAAAATTAAACCATTACATTGAATAAGGTATATAATCGTATGTATTCGCCGGATTCTGTCGTAGCCGTCTCGCCGAATTATTCTTCGGATTTTTCCAAACGGTCAAAAAGCCAATATTGGGGAGGAGGTTCGTTTTATGAAAAAAAGCATCCGAGCACTCATCATGGTTACCGTGTTCATCTGTCTCTCTATCATGTTTTCTGCCCTTTCGTGCACGGTCACTCCCGGAGGAATTACCATTACCATCAACAACGGTTTCGGGGCCGGCATCGTCGTGGCCGTTTATGCAAACGATGTGAAAATCGCCGATGTTAACAATGGGAGTGCCACTCATTTCAGCGTAAGCGCTGGAAGCATTATCAAAATCTATAGCACCACCTATTCCCAATGGTTGTTTTTCAGCGATGAATTGTCGTGGACCGGCACTTATCAGGTGATGCAACCCGTTTCCTTTTTTGTGAAGTACAACATCTTCGATTTGTGGTATGTGGAAGTGGCGTATTAGAAAGAATACTACCTTTAAGATAACGCGAGTGCATAACCGGCGCGGTAAAAGCCCTCGGGTTTCCCTTAGAGGTAACCGATTTAAGATTAGTGCCATAAAAACAAGAATCGTTGGAAAAGAAAGCCAGACCTCTATTTGTTTAAAAGTAGTCAAATGACCGTGCGATAGTTCGACAACGTTCAGCGAAATACCTTATGAACAAGGGCTATGCTTATGCGGGTTATATATTACCTAATGATTGCGATAACGCATCCGAACCGCTATCCCATCTGTGATCACGGCGGACGCTTTATTGTTGTACGAAATCGTCAGAG
>CAZMHO010000092.1:5933-10367 GCA_964566085.1 uncultured Thermotogaceae bacterium
ATCCGGATTTTATAATGCTGTTGAACTTTCGCATAAAAAAGAGAATTGCTAAAACCGTAAAAAAACGAGGGTTGATTTTGGTTTTCGAGTATACTTAATGAACTGTCGTAAGAGAATTTTTACCGTTAGAAGGCGAGGTAGATATCCAGGGCAATCGCGATTCCTTTCGGTCTACTTTCGCGCACAGATATCTTTCGCGTGCGATGTCTTTCGAAAAAATCCGGTCATTTGATTGTTCAGTACTTCTGATTTTGGGGATGCGACTACTTCTTCGTGGATAAATCGATCGGAGCAACCGTTAACGTATAAATACGAAGTTAATCGGTTCCCGCCAGGACGGTCTTCTCTTTTATATTTACGGTGAATAGGGTTCATCGCGGAGTTCGCTTGAGTATCCCCCCGTTATCCAACTGCTTCGGTACGGAACTCGTTTTCCGAAAAAAGTTCTCCGTTGTGGTAGAATCGTTGTGTGTCCAATCGGCGCTCGCCCTTAGAAGGACCGCTTTACCCGTTCTCCATTTTGATTCGCGCGCGATTTCGCCTCTGCTTTCCGACTGGCCATTAGAGCGTCATGTAAAGGAGGAGGGTGTAATGGTGAAACGGAATCGTTCCTTGATTCTCATTCTGCTTACCGGTATCATCTGTGTTTTTTTGGGTTCCTGCGTTTACATGAAACCGATCGTTCGGATTACCTTGCTGACTCCCGCCAATAACGCAACCAATCAAGCGCTGAACGCGACCCTGTCCTGGGAACCGTTAGCGGACCAGCCTGACGGGCTATCCGCCAGAGGAGTGTATGTTGAGTATTACCGGGTTTATTTGGCCATATCCGACCATTTTTATTACGAACCGTTCATCGTCTGGCCGGAGCGTGTGGGCGGGAACCCCGAAGAACAAGCGCAACCGCTAACCTTTGACACGCCTTACTTGGCGCGTAAAACGCTGTACAAGTGGAAAATACAGGCCGTTCGCAGCGACGGGTCCATTACCCCCAGCGAAGAATGGGTTTTCGAAACCGGAACCGGGGGGATGCAGTTCCTTCCACCGCCACCCATGGTCGAAATCGGTTCCGGATACTTCCGGATGGGAGACGGTTTGGAAGAGTGGGAAACACCATGGATGGGCCCCGTCCACAATGTCATCATCGGAATCACCTACCTGATGGGCGTGTACGAAGTCACCTTCAACGAATTCGATGCCTTTTGCGAAGATACCGGCCGTTCCAAACCCTACGATAACGGCTGGGGGCGTGGAACGCGCCCGGTCATCAATGTCAGTTGGTGGGATGCCATCGCCTATTGCAACTGGTTGAGCGGAAAAATGGGCATAAGCCCGGCCTATGATGCACGTGGGAATATGATTAACGCAGCCGGCCAGGTCACCAGAAACGTGCCAACGGTCGTCGGTATCCGGCTGCCGACCGAAGCTGAATGGGAATACGCCGCCCGGGGCGGCAGCGCCGATATCGTCGGGGGTGTGGAAACCAACAAGTATGTGTACTCTGGCGGGAACAACCTGGGAGAAGTTGCCTGGTATCGCGATAATTCCGGTTCGAAGACCCAACCGGTGGGTCAGAAAACCCCGAACGAGTTGGGTATTTACGATATGACCGGCAATGTCGAAGAATGGTGCTTCGATTGGTTCGCCAATTACATCTATTCCGGTTCCGTAATGAATCCGACCGGTCCGCAGAGCGGTTCGGACGGACGCGTCACGCGCGGGGGGATGTATTATTGGTGGCCGGACGATAGCCGGCTTTGTTTCCGAAGCTTTATGGAGGACCCCTCTATCCGCTACTGCGGGACGGGATTCCGGATTGTTCGAACCGTGATCGAGTAAGGGATTAGGGGAACACAGTCGTCACGAGATATGTCGCAATCCGTTCGCAGGCGGGAATCAAAAAAGCGACGTACAACGTCGCTTTTTGATTCTTTTCCTCCCGGTATTAAAGCCCGTTTTCGCCCGTTTATTGAGACGCTTCGATAATAAACTTCGAAACCTCCTCATTAAGCTGGTTGGAGAGGCTATTCAACTCCTTGGCGGATTGAGATACTTTATCTGTTCCTTCCGTTTGCTCAACGGTATTTTTATTGATCTTCTGTATTTTGGAAGCGATGTCGGTTATTGCTTTGGAAGAACCATCCATCGCGCTGGCCATTTCCTGAGCGGCGGCTCCCTGCTCTTGAGAAGTCGCCGTGAGATTTGATATCATGGCGTTCAGCTTTTCCGCTCCCGAAGCGATTGCCTGGAACTGCTTTTCGACTTCTTTCCCTCCATCCTGTACTCCCCTCACCAAATCAAGCGTATGAGAGGAAGCTTTATCGGCTTTTGACACGCCTTCTGCCACTTGTTTGAGAATGCCTCCGATATCTGAAGCGGCGTTCTTACTCTCTTCCGCCAATTTTCGAATCTCCTCCGCGACGACAGCGAAGCCCCTTCCCGCTTCTCCCGCTCTGGCAGCTTCTATTGCGGCATTCAGCGCGAGTAGATTCGTTTGTTCCGATATCGAAGTGATTTGATCGACGATCTCGACGACTTTATCGGTAAAAGTCGCTACAGAAGCAGAAACTCTTGATGTTTCCTCCGTTTGTTTTCGAGCTTCGTCGATTCTGGTTAGAACCTCACGGATAATGGTCATCCCTTTGGATATCGAAGTATTGGTTCCTTCCGAGTTCGCAGAAAGCTCTTCTGCCGTTTTCGAGACACTTTGCGCGCTTGCGGCCACTTCTTCCACTCCTGAAGTCACTTGTTCGATGGAAGAAGAGGTGTTTTGGATCTCCAAATCGATCTTTCCAACATCATCAGAGATGTCTTCCAGCGAGCGAGAAGAGCGATCCGACACGACTGCCAAATCTTCGGAGGCACCCTTTATTTGTTTGGAAAAGGACATTAGCTTACCCATCGAAGCGCAGAGGGCTTCCGATAACGACTCGAATGAGCGAGCCAAACGTCCAATCTCGTCGTTTCGCTTCAGAAAAGCTTCGGGTACCTTTTGAGAAAAATCGTTATTTGCCAATCTTTCGGAGTGAAGAGTCGCTAACACCAAAGGTTTTGTAATACTCCGCGCCATAAGTAATAGAAAAGCGCTGACGATAATGACGATAATGACGATCAGGATAAAGAATACGATAGCATTATCTCTGGATTGCTTCAGGATATCCGCCTTATCGATCGCAATAGCCAGAATCCAACCCGGAGAATTCGGTATCCCTTCGTATACCGCAACCATCTGTTTGCCATCGGGAGATCTGTATTCAACTTTTCCACTTCTTGATCCCGATAGATTCTTCCATAGCGAATCAAGGCCGATAAACCCTTCTTTTGGGGAATCCATTAGGTTCAGGGTCATAATGTATTCCGTTTTTGGGTGCGCCATAATGACGCCGCTGTTGTCCACCATGAAACCATAACCGTTATCTCCAACGCGCATACCGGACATCCTAGAAGAAAGGGCTTCCAAAGAGATGCTCGATCCAAACATTCCGACTGTTTTCCCTCCGTCGTCTTTAACCGCGTAGGAAAGAATGAACACGGGTATTCCGAGAGCTTTTGAAATTAAAGGATTGCTGATAAAATACTCTTTCCCCATCAGGACGACCTGCTGGAAATACTCTCTGTCCGCAATCGTTCCTTTCGCCCCGGTCGTAGTCCAATAGGTGCCGTCTTTGAGTCCGAACAGAAAATGCGTATAACGGTCTTTCCGTAAAGCCGCTTGGTCTGTCAGGTCGGTTTTCATTGTATCCCAGTTGAGAGAGCGAACGATCCGCTTTTCCGCATACGTATGCGCTTCATTGATAAAACCGGCGATCAACTGCCCAAGCTCCTGCGCTTTGGCTTCTACGATTTTCTGGCTAAAAGCCAATGTTTGCGAGGTATCTTCACGGAGGCGGCTGAATGTCGACCATAGGCCGAATCCCACTAAGAGACAGATTAGGGCGGGTAGCGTCCAGATCAGAATTTTCGCGCGTAAAGTACGGATTCGAAAACGTTGTGACCCCTTTTCCTCCTGAAATGCTTTCGATTGCGACATACGACTCCTCCCTATTTGAGTAGTGTACAGATGCGTTAGGCGGGATAATCCCGGCCCGGGACTCTTTAAGCCGGTACAGATAACGGTAAAACCATTACCATCCGTCCGTGAACCCGGTAGGCTTCAAGATCCAATAGAAACTCGCTGAGGTTTGCCGAGTTTATCCGCAACTTCTGAATCACTTGTTGAACCGTTTCGGCTCGAACAGTGAAGCGGGGGATGCACATCAGAAGCCAATTCTAAAGGGGAATCGAATCATAATATGCTTCGAGCCCTATTCTCAGCGAGGGGCGCGTTCATTAAAATTAGAAGCGTTGAATCGAGAAAATAGAACCCCGACCCTCTTCATCGATGTTGCGCCTAAAAAGCTGCTCTTATCACTTAGAAACATACCGCGTGAAACC
>CAZMHO010000093.1:0-1923 GCA_964566085.1 uncultured Thermotogaceae bacterium
GCTAAATAATAACAGCCGCTAAATGCAACTAAAAAAAGCATTTAGCTTGATGTTATTATTCAACTTAAAAAAGAAAATATGTCGCTCAACTGGTCTATCAAATCAACATTAATATTGTGATCGAAACAAGGTGCTACCTCTTTGTTTCCTTTAAAGTTTTTACAAATTTGATCTTTTGTATAGCAATGTTGATAGCAAGGTTGCAAATTGCAATCTGATTTAATATTAAAAGATTTTGTGTATTTATAATATTTTGTTCTGCAATCGGAGCTAAAAGCCCCAAACAAACCAATAGCAGAAAGCCCTAAGCCTTCCCTAAAATGCAAAGCTCCCGTATCGGTAGAAATAACATTTTTAGCACAAGCAACATCATTAAGGAACTCTGAAAGATTTTTGGCTTCAATTACCTTTAAAAAAGTAAATCTATTTTTTTCAATAAAAATCAAATCCGATTGGCTTAAATTGTCTTTATGTACATAAATTGTTTGCTTTTCGATAAACGGCAACAAAGCCAAAATAACAGGTTCTAAATTTATTGATCTAATATTAGCGGTTGCTTTAAGAGTCAACAAAATATTGTTTTCGTCTTTTATGTTTTTGCTTTTTCGTAAAAATCTAGGACGTTTTAAAAAAGGTCTGCCAAATTCGGTTAAATCAACATCAAAGTTTTTAAAAAATAGATTGAACCAATTTTCTTTACTTTTTTCTATTTGTCCTTCAAAATTAATATATGCTAGGTTTGGCTTTAATAATACTTTTTGGTTTACCAACAAAATAGAATCGTTGCAGCTTTTAAAAGAAGTGCCGCAATCAAACCAATCAAATAATGCTTTATATTTTTCTTGGGTAACAAAAAACACTTTTACGCTATATTTTTCGTGAATATATTTAGCCACAGCAGATAAGGCAACAATATCTCCAATACCTCCAAATCGAGAAATATAAACATTTTTCACTTTTTGTTTACCAGTAAATTCAGCAAAAACTTTATCTATTTGCTGAACCTTTACCGAATCTTGCAACCTATATTTTTTAAGTGTGGCTAAAAAACTATTGGTTTGCTTAACGTTCTGAAAATAAAGCTCTCCTTTGTTTAGCGTTCTTGTTGTAAAATCTAGCGGTTTTAATATTGTAATTGCGTTCATATTACTTAATAATTATCAATCTGTATAAATAAAAGAAATATTTTAACTTTTTTTCTAAAAAACCGTATATTTGCAAAAGCTAAACAAAAACGTTTTGGGCGTAAAGTGAAAGGCTTAGGCATTTACACGTTGTTTTCAAAAAGGATCAAACTAATCATTTGATCCTTTTTTTGTTTTAATATACATTGTCTGAATTACAGCCTCTTTATTTTTTATACTTCTAATTTCTTCTACATAAAAAAAATAGTTACTTGTTTTTTTAACATAAACAAGAATATCTCTACCAGCCTTGTTTTTACCACCATATTTTACAGAATCAAAGCTTTTTACAATATCGGCAATCAAATCAAAATCATCTACCGTAACAGCAACCTGTCCCTTGTTTTTCTCTTTACTAATACAACTATGATTTAACATTACATGTCTAACTCCGAAGCTGTCAACAATATGGGTGTAATTATAAATATCTATACCTGTTTCTTTTAGTATCAATTCAGCATCTTTCTTAGAAACGGAAGAAACTTTAATTTTCTCAAAATTATTACTTCTATTATTTAGCGTCCTTAAGACGAACTCGCTTATTTTCATATATTTTATTCATTATCATCAACAACAACCAATTTTTCACACAAAAAAGAAACCTGCGAAGGCAGTAATATTTTTTGATTCTTTTTATAGCCAAGTCTTGAAAGCTCCCTAAAGTACCTTTTGTTTAGCCAAATAGAAAGCGTGGAAACATGTATTCCTAGCTTTTCGGCTAACTCGCATTTATGCAAAG
>CAZMHO010000093.1:1933-4987 GCA_964566085.1 uncultured Thermotogaceae bacterium
TTGTTATCCATTAAGAAATAGGTATAGTTTCATTAAAATATTGATCCTTACTAGAATTTACCTTTGCAAATGTTCGCTCAAGCTCTTGGTTTGGAAACTTATTTTTTAAATAACTATTCCAGACTTCGCCAGTGTGAAACAAAGTGATGTAGTCGCCATATCTTACCAAATCGAACGGTACGTCCATTAAGGCATGAAAAACAAAAATCAAATCGGTGTTTTTCTGCTTACTATCTAAAACAAACTTTATTTGGCTTTTTGTAAGCGTTCGCCCAACAAATCGGCGTGCATCTTCAAAGATAACTACAGTATTAAAACAAAGCCTGTCGATTGCCATCATTAACATATCTACATCAGACGAAACAAGGCGATAAACTCCTTTTTTCCAAGTGCTCATTTTGGCGGTTGTAATTTCAGGGACATCACGCCAAACGGGCGAATCGAAAGTATCGATAATTAATATTTTTCGGTTTGGATCGGCTTTTAAATAGTGCTGAATAATGCCTTCTTTTTTTATTTCTTTATCGCCTTTCAAAAATGTAGTTTTGCCACAGCCACGCCGACCAGCAACAATCATTACTATATTTACTCTCGAATTTGCCATTAGTCCATAATTAAATCAACTACTCTATCACTCATAATGTTCGCCAAAGTCAAAACAAAAGCCAACGAAGGCGGCAAATCAAAACCAGCCTGCTTAACCATTTCAATCAATGGTTTTTTAAGCTTATCTTTCTCATCTGGATTAAAATAAACGGTTTTCGCAATACCCGACATCTTTTTATTGTAATCTTCCAGTTTTGCTAAAAGCAAGCGTTTTGAATCATCTAAAGCCGCTTTTTCTTTTGAACTTAAATACTCAAGATCAATAGCATCGGTATAATCCTTTTTGTCTGCAAAGCGTTTCTTTTTTTGCTTTCTACCATTTAAGGCTATAAATAAAGTTCCTTGCAATGTATCGATGGTGTCGATGCCAAATTCAGCTGTATAGTCTGGAGGTAAAACAGGGACTTTTTTCATTTCCACTACCGTACTAGCCAAAGGATCGGCAACAATAGGAGGCTTTGCGGCTTCAAAATTATCGCTTGTGTCTTTTGGAAACTCAAACTGAATTTGTGGAGGCTCCTTGTATTCGGTTGATTGCGAAACTATTTCGGGCAGATCAACGGTTAATTCCATTCTATTGGCTGAGTCCATATTTTTTTATGTTTTTATCAATTAAAGGAGCGATCTCTTTCAAAAAATCAAATTTTCTTTCTAGTCCTTTAGGATTTAGCATTGCATCGGTAGCAAGGTTTTTAACTGCTTTCAGTATTTTTTTCATCATACCCTCGTCTTCAGAGAAAGGCAATAAACCCAAAGCGTTTAATAGTTTTACTATATTTTCAACTATCTGCTTATTGTCGGCTTCGCTGTCGTTGTATTTTTGCTGCAAAACCTCGTGATCTTTTACTAATTCTTCGTAGTTCATATTATTGCACCCTCCTATTTTCTTCGATTTCAAAAAAATTGTTGATTTTATTTAAGTTTTCTTTAGAGATAAAAGGAACTGTAAAATCGATAGCACAACCAGCTTTAAGATATGGCATAAACATACGGTTGATTAATATTTCTTTTGGTTCTAGCTTATACTGTTTTAGCATATTATCAAGAATGTATTTTTCTTTTGGCGATAAGTGTAAAACAATAGAATTGACAGGCAATTCTTTTTGTTTGGCTGTAGTTTTTGATTCGTGTATTGAATCAATTAAACTGTTATTGTCGTTAAGAAGCTTTTCGGCTGTTGCTTCAAGATTAGTTGCCAAATTTTGCAAATCTTCTTTTTCGTTTTTAAGAATACGAATTGTTTCAATCAAATCGATATTCTCTTGAACCAACGAATCGCTAACATTTTGCTTGCCGCTGTCTTTTGCCATTTTAGTAAGAGCTACAACATACTCCCTAAAATTAAGAGGTTGCGGCTCCATTGCCGACTGCAATTCTTTTAATAGAGAGATTTCGCTCTCAATAAATCGTGCCGACTTTGTTTTATCATCTAAAACGAAAGCCGAAATTTGATTTTCTTCTATTGCCATAATCTACTTGTTTATAATTGTTTATATTTATTTTTTATTAAAAATTGGCTTTTTATTGAAAGCTACGTATATTTGTATCAAAATTGATTGCTTTCCATAAAGATAGGATAATTAAGCCCCTTAAAGCTTCAATCGATTTTAAAAAAGGCTTAAATAGCATAGATAGCATAATTGCAAATCTTGGATTTAGTCTTTCTCTTTTAAAGTTGTTTGCTCCCATGAGTGTAGTTAAAACAAAACTCGACAAACAGCGTTTTTTAATACAAACCGTTGCTTCAATCAAGCGTAGCTTTTGCGAAACTTTAAGCAACGGTTTTTTATATTTTATCGCTTCTATGTTCTTCATAATTAACTAATTTACAATTGTTTGTGTTTTATCTAAAACCGTAAACAAATATCTAAAACCTTCGATATTTTGTTTACAAGTTGCAGACTTATTGATTTATAGGTTTCTAGCTTATCGAACATGCTTAATAAATTTAAACACACCTACAGAATCTTTGATTGCTATTTTTTGGATTCTGCGACATCTAGTAGCTCGACGGTTGTTTTTTACATGAAAAACATAAGGATTTAATTCTTGAACATATGAAAACATAATATATTGATTTAAAGTTGTTTATATATTTCGATAATTGTAGATATTTTGTAAACAAGCTTCGATGTTTGTAGATACTTGTAAACAAGTTGCAGATAATATTGTTCTGCAACTGTTTACAAGATCGACCCCCACAGAAATAGAAAATAAAAAGTACATGAATAAAAAAGTTACATGGATAACCTATACAACCAAAATTAAAGCAAGCACATTTGGCTGTCAATAGTAATTTTGTTTTACATTTGTATAAATGCAAGAATTATAAAAATAAAAAAAGGCGTTTTTCCTCTACGCTGCAATACCCCCTTCAAAACCGTCCCCACCGTCTCCCGAGTACCAAAAACCGCACCCAGTAAGCCTTTGCAGGGAGACGGTAACCGT
>CAZMHO010000093.1:4997-7068 GCA_964566085.1 uncultured Thermotogaceae bacterium
CCCACCGTCCCCAAAAATAGTATTACCGTCCCCTTTTTTTATAATAACGCAAAAATAGTGGGGTCGGTTGGGGACGGTTGGGGACGGAAAAGTAGTATTACCGTCCCCTTTTTTTATTTTTGTATATTACTATAAATCTTATAGTTATATTAAAAAAAACAGTAAAAAAACAAAAAGGGGACGGTGGGGACGGTAAAAACGCAACTTTAAAAAAACAATAACAGAGTTTCTATAAAAGACGTCGGATTTTGCTGGAAATTTTTGAAAACAAAAAACCCGATCGGATTTGATCGGCTTTTTGATTATATTGAAGATTATATTTTTAGATTTATTTCTTGGTTTTTAAAGCCATTGGTAGCATTAACAAAAATGGGTACGATATATCAAAATTGTTGGTTGTATAGCTTTTTCCAATATCTACATTTTTGTAATAAGATTTTAGCCTGGCTTGATATAGTTTTTCTGATTGAATAAACCAGGCTTTAGTTCCTAATTTTTTTGCTAGAAACCATTTTTCGAGCAATCGAGCCGATCGACCATTACCATCGGCAAAAGGATGTATTTTTACTAAAACCAAATGGATCATCGAGGCGAAATAAAAAACTTCGGAAATAGACATTTCTCGTTTTATTAAAACTTCAATATCTTCAAAAAAGGTTTTCATTTCTGTATTTACAATTGAATCCGATGCTCCTGTGTAAACTTTTATTCCATCGCCATAAATAAAAACATCTTTGTCTCTTATTTTGCCTTTATATTTTGGATCGGAAATAAGTGTTTTAGACAAAATAGCGTGCGATTTTAAAAAATTAACAGCATTCAGTGTGTTTTTGTTGGCATATTGATAGGCTTTTATTAAGTCTTCAATTTCTTTAAATGATTTGCTTTTTGTGTTCATTCCAGAACTTGAGTATCTTAAATAAGTATCGAAATCAATATTATTTCCTTCAATCATTGAAGAGTAAACAGATGCCATTGAAGCCGAAAACCCAAAGGTTTCTTTATCGAAAGTACGCTCCTTTATTTTATCGAAGTGCTTAGCTAGTGTTAGCTTTTGTTTTTCTTTATAAAGGTCCAGGTAATTTGATTTTATTAGTTTTGTTTTCATTTCTTTTTGTTTTTACAAAGATAATACTTTTAGCAGTTAAAAGATTCAAGCTTTTCTATTAGCTCGGTGGTTCGCCTGTATGTAAATACAATGCTCTCTCTCTCTTGTTGCGTTGAATATTCAGAGCTTAGCGAAAGAATTAGCATTTCGGTAAGGCTTTTGTTTAGCTCTCCTTTGCTAAAGTTTGTAAAGAAATTCTTGATTTCCTCTTGTAGTTCGCTTTGTTGGCTTGTAGCCTGATTGTTTTGATTTTTCATTTGTGTTTAGCATTTTAATTTTGGGCAATGAAAAAACGGTATTGCCTTTCCCGTTGCTAAACACTTATCAAAAGGGCTGAATTAGCCATTATAGCCAATTCACGGGGGTTCAATACCGCTATGTTGTTTTAATTGTGGACAATAAAAAAGCCCAACAACTTTTGAATGTTTGGGCATCGACTGCCCTTTTGATTTTTATTTAGCATTACAAAAATATGAGTTTTTTTTGATTGTGTTTGTTTTTTTCTTGTTTTTTTTAATTTAATGGTTATTTCTCTTTTTCCATCCACACTAGCATATCATCAGAATATCGGAGGCTTTTACATTTGTAACCACATTTAATGCCAACGTTTACAAGTGTTTCTGCTGTCATAAAAACATTGTGATCTACTGCGTTTCCGTGAAAATGAACCCAGTTTTCATTTTGTGCTGCTTCTATACATGGCATATATATTATAATGTCGTGCTTTTGCTTTTCAATCCACTGCTTAACTAAGTCCCAGCTTTGGCAATGCTCTAAAAAATGAACAAATGTAATACAGCCGCCTTCTGGTGCTTCAATTTCAAACGGCTCGCTAAGCGTTTTGTCTGAGTAGCTTATTTGAATATCGCTTAAGTTGAATATTTCTTTAAAATCTTTTAAGGTATCTTCGTATAAAGAGGTGTTCATGTCAACAACTAACACCTTGTTGATTCCTAGAATTGT
>CAZMHO010000093.1:7078-7466 GCA_964566085.1 uncultured Thermotogaceae bacterium
TGCTTCAAATTTTGGATGCCCTCCACCAATAGCAACTGCATAGTTGTATTTTATCATTATTTCGGGCAATTGTTCTTTTACTACCTCTAGCATTTTGCTATAATGGATTTTGTCGGCGTGTAATATTTGCAGGGCTTTTTCTCTGTAGTGCTCAATAATGGTTATTAATCCGTTTCCTAATGGATTTTCTACTTGAAAAGCTCCGTTTTCAACTTCTTTTAAATAATCTGGTTTGTACATAATTGTTTGATTTTTAATTGTTTATGTTTTAAAATGGCAAGTCGTCGCCTTGTGTGGCTTGTATGTTTTCTGTTTCGCTTATTTCTTCAGGCATTTGATATTGGTCGAAATCTAGCGCTGTAATAAAATCTTTTCGATGGAAAACATA
>CAZMHO010000093.1:7476-10357 GCA_964566085.1 uncultured Thermotogaceae bacterium
ATAAAATGTTTTTGATTACTTTTATATTATACTCTTGTTAGAAAGAATTGAAGAGCGCGTGCGCAAAAATGTTACTTGTCCTTCAGCGTCTTCAATAGGTATTTTTATTTTCTTTCTATCATACTTTCCTTGGCTGTTTCTAAATTTATCAACCTTTAGGTTTACTTCCAAAAGCTCTTTTATGTATCTTTCGTCTTTAACTGTATTGTTAAGTAGATTGGTTTTTATGTATTCTAGCGAAAGCTCCAAAACGTCTACATTAAAGTTTAAAAACATTTCTTTTATTTTGCCAACTATGGTTTTTTCTGCCATTGGCTTGTTTCGCTCTATCAAATTTAATAGGGCTTGTGTTCTTAAGTCTATTGGATTAAACCAAATTCTACCAGATTTTTGTGTGTGCATAGTTCTATTTGATAGAAAGTATAAAAATGCTGGTATTTCGTCAATCATATAGTTAAGAAGGTTGAAGTTATCTTTTTTTGGTTTGCTTATTTTTCTTACCCAAAATCTCTCATCATTGATGCCTGCTTTTATAAAATTGTCTTCGTTGTTTGAGCAAAATATAAACTTGCCAAAAAATGGAATATCAAACTGGTCTTTTCCTTTACCGTTTACTATTGCTTTGTTTTCGGTGCTCAAATATTTTATCTTTTCGGTAGTTGCTTGTTTGTCGATTAAGGTCTCTTCACAAATAATTAAAAGCTTTGTAGTCCAAAAAGCGTTAAAGTCGTTGCTAAGGTCTGAGTTTCCTATCGCGGTTGCATTGTTTGAAAATAAAGCTCTTAGATATTTTCCAAAAGTCGATTTTCCTGTATTATTTTCTTTCGAGACCAGGCATAATATTGGTAACATTTGACAAGGCTCTTGATAAAGCAATTGAATATAATCAAGTCCAAGTTCGTATTGTTCGCCAAAAATATGCTTTATAAAGTCTATGGTATTGCTAAAATCGCCAGTTTCTGGCTCAAACTCAAATTTATAGTAAACATTAAAGCAATTGTGAATTACTTGAGCGTAATTTTCGTGGTTTGGCACATTGCAAAAAGCATTGTATTTGGCTATGTGCTTAGTAAAATTCGTTCCATAATCATCGGTTATTGTGCTTTTTTGTCTTCGATCATATCGCATTTCCAGTTGATTGTATTGATTTGGTACTGGAATAAACTTATAATAGGTATCGCCAACTCGAAAGTAATTCTTCGCTTCTCTTGGTATCTCAATTTCGCATCTGTCTTTGCCTTCGGCTCTAAAATAAACAGTGCCACGAAAAACAAAGCGTTGTTCTTTTATCTGTTCTTGATGGTAATTGTAAAATTCATCAACATCGCCAATGTGTAGGTGCTTGTAAATCTTATTGGTTGAAGCCGTACAATTTATTTTTTCAAAATAAAGCGAAGGTTTTGAGTATTGCAATAAATCGGTTGTAACCTCAAATTCGCTGCCTTTCATTGCCACAAGCAAGTCGTCTAATCCTTTGGGGTTTCCTTCTAGGCATTCTGGCTTAACATTAGCCCAGTAAATTGAAAGATTATATTTGTTTGCGTAATCTTTCAAAAGTTCTTTTATTTTGCTAAACAAATCGGCAAACAAAAGCGGTCTGATTGCTAAATCTTCGAAGGTTTCAATGTGTCCAGGCTTAAGGCTTTTACAAGCGGCATCGTAAAGCATTATCACATTTTTAACTTTACAGGTTTTTATTATAGATAGTATGTCCTGGTATAATTCGCCTGTATCTTTTTCTTTGTAAAGCGTAATGCTGCCAAGTCCAACAGTATCTATTCCGTGCATGCAGCCCTTGAAGGCTTTAAAATATCCTTCGGTTAAAACAAGCGTTTCGATTTCGGTTTTTGCTTCGTATTTTGCCAAAAGCGAAGGATGTAAAAAAGGATGATGTGGAACTCCTGTAGGAAAAACATAGCGTTGAATCCATTTTTTACCGTTTTTGTCGGTTCTTTCTTGCGGCTCTTTAAGTCGGGTAACAAAATAAGGCGTAAAATCTTCGCTGTTCGATTCGTTTATTTTGTTGCCTTTTTTCTTTTTATACTGAACTGGTTCTCGGTCCAGATCATAAAGCAATATGCGAATGTTTCCTTCGCCGTCTTCGCTAAAAATATCTTCGATTGTTTCCTTGTCGTAGTTTCCGAGTGTATTTCTTAGCTTTATTTTGTTTTCCTTACTTGATACTCCTAGTTCGTCAAATATTCGAGTTTCAAAATAGCTTCTTTCTTTGGTTTCTGTTATTGTGGGCTTTGTCATGAGTCGATTTGAAAATTTGATAATTAGTTATTTTTGGCGTTCAATTAGTATAAAACTTAATTTTTGGGTTGTCCAGTCAAAAACAGATTTTTTGTACATGGTTCTAATTATTTCCGTACATTTTTCTTTGCTATAGCCTGTATCTATTCGAGCTATAAACTCGCTTATTTCGTTTAGATACAAATGTTTTATATCTATAATTTTTCCTTCAAAATCGGTTATTCCTTTGGCTTGTATGGTGTAGATTTCGCCAATTTTATATTTTGAATTTTGCAGCCTTATGGTTGTAAAACAAGTATTCTCTAGCTTTTTGTTCCAGTTGTAAGAAAATTTTATAGTTTCCATTTTATTGTTGTCTTATTATATAAAAACCCAATTCTTTGGCTAATGTTTCTTCTATTTCGCTGCCCCTGCTTTGGTTGCTATTTTTTTGCAAATAGATAACATTGCAGTCCATCATTGCTTTGATGTCTTCTTTCATATATTCCTCCCATGTTTTACTGTGTATGTGTGGCAGTTTTAGCGGATTAATAGGATTTAATCCAATTTCTGTTATTGCCTGGTCGGCTTCGTCGAAGTTTTTGGTATAAACTTCGGATTCTAAGCCTGTAATTTGTCCTGAATT
>CAZMHO010000094.1:0-5321 GCA_964566085.1 uncultured Thermotogaceae bacterium
CGTCTTTTCACCCCGGAAGAGGTCTTGGCGCTGGCGGTCAAAGAGAGGTATCGCGACAAAAAAGCGACCGGAGAGGGGCGTTCCTGGATGCAGCGGCGAGAGCGACTTTCGGCGAAAGAGCGAAGGATTTGCCATTCGCTAACCATTTATGGTAAAATCCTGAATAGTCGCGGAATCGATTCGCGAGGTCTTGGTCTTTCAACAGGGGTATTGAAGACAAGGGGGAGGAAAATGCGGAACAAAGCGTATGGCCTCGTATTATGGACGGTACTGATATTTTTTGCAACGACACTCTTAGCTGATCCGGATGTGGTCATCACGCAGGTTACGATACCGACAAATCTGCCGGTCACGCAACCAGTCGTGGGGACGCAAACATCTATTCCGACGTACCAGACCGCGCCCGTTCCGGTTGCCACAGAACCCGTACTGCCGATGATTTCCATTGAACCGGGATGGTCGCTGTATCCGTCTTTTGATATCGACTTTGAACTGCTATCGGCTTTTCGAACGTCAAGCGGTTTCTTTTCTCAAGATGGTTTTGACCTTCGCTTACAGCAAAACCTGTTACCCTTGTCCGCGATTGGGACGCTCTTTTCGCTGAACGGGGCAACGCCGACGCTTTTGAATTTCGGCGCGGATATCGAAAAAGTGCTCTCGGGGGACATCAACCTTTCTGCGATCGCGAACTCCGATTTCCATTTTGGCCATACTGCCGACACCTTCGGTATCGGGCTGTTTATGAAATCCGATGTCGATTCTCTTCTGTTTTTACCGGAATGGATGGCGCAGGCGATTGCGCGAAAAACTCCTCCCGCGAATAGTGCTTACGACTTTTCGGGTAGCGTGATCGATATACACGTTTCCGCCGGGTTGTTCGCCGCATTGAAGTTCGATTACTTCCAGGTGGCCGGAGAGATCGGCATGTATACGCCGATTTTGACCTCTCACTTCAACACCGTTTCCAATCTGGTCAGCAATGGTGCAACCTATGCCGGAACGGTGACCGTGGACGGCCTTTTGTATTCCTCGGCCGACTTAGGCGCCTTGGACCTGTTCACGATACCGCATACGCTCTTAACCGGTGGGGGATGGAAGGCGGACCTGTCGGTATTGATCGGGAAAGAGAAGACGCTTGCGGGCTTTTCCGTCTCGAATATTCCGATCACGGCCGCGAAACTGAATTATATAGCTCCCTGGGATTTGAACTTCGAGGCTTCTTCCTTATCCGCCACGCCCACGATGACGACGACAGAAAAGTTGATCTGGACCCCCGCGGCGCATACCTATCGAATAAAACCGATCATCGCCGGTTTCGTCAACGTGCCCTTTTCCGAGGTCGGGTTTTTCCAATTGCACGGAAAATGGCGCCCGTTATCGGGGACGGACCTCGGTGGAATGCTCAATTTCTTTGTTACCGATGGATTTTCTCTGATGGGTGATTTTACTTATAATACGTCGGGATTTTACTACTACTCCGTCGGAATGGGCTTTTACGGAGACAAAACCCGAACGAACATCGACATCGGAATCGGATCCAGACTGTTTTTCGATTACGCGACGCTCACATCGCCGCGGATTTCTATCAACTCCTCCGCAAGTTACTAAACGCGTAGCGGCCAGGTATCTATAACATTACCGGCGGTTTAAATTTCGAGGATCCGGGGAGGTTACTTGCAAAAGCGGGCCGGAATTGATATAATCAGCATCGGGAATTTATGGTAATTGGGAAAGGAGGAGTACCATGGCTTGGGTATGCGAGGTTTGCGGAAAAAAACCTTCCACGGGATATAAGATCAGTCATTCGCATCGGAAAACGAAACGAAGATGGAAACCCAATCTTCAGACTGTCACAGTAGGTTCTGTAACCGGGAACAAAAGGATAAAAGTTTGCACCAAGTGTCTCAAAGCGGGTAAAGTTAAAAAAGTTGCATAAAAAAGCGCATTTAGGCGCTTTTTTTCTATGTTGGGCATGATACCGATCAAAAAATCGATAAGGATGTTTTTTATCCTTTTTTTTGTTGTTGATTGCGTTCTGCTAAGCCTATTTTTGTTGTTTCCCGCCTGGATTGGATTGAAAGTTGTTTTCGTCCTGTACCTGATCGGGGCCGGGATCGTTGTCCGCCGGTTTTTAGGGTCGGCGCTCACTTATGATCCGGTCGAAGGTTCGATATGGTATCGAAAACAGGGTTACCGGTATGAACAGATACGGCTTTCCGAAAAGCGATTTGGCAATCATTTGCTATTTATGGTAAGATTACGTGATGACAAGAAGGTTCATTTGTCTCTGAAATCCTATGATTTTGAAAGGATCAAAGAGGTCTTCCTACTATAAAGGGTAAAGGGGTGTCCGTATTGCCTGAGAAGAAAAAGTATATCGTCCGTATCAATCCCGAATTTTGCAAATCGTGTGGAATCTGTTATACAGTATGCCCGACAAAAACGATAAAGAAAGGGACGGCAAACGCGCCGAAAGTCGACGACCCGGATGCCTGCATCGGTTGCAAGCAGTGCGAACGGTTATGTCCCGAATTCGCGATTGACGTATCCGAACGGGAAGGGGAATGAGTCTATGATAAAAACAGGAGAGTACGTACTGGTATCCGGCGACGAGGCGTGCGCCTATGGAGCGATCAGCGCGGGGTGCCGTTTTTTTGCCGGTTATCCGATCACGCCTGCGACAGAGATAGCAGAAACCTTCGCGGAGGAACTCCCGAAAATCGGCGGAACATTCATACAGATGGAGGATGAGCTGGCAAGCGCTTGCGCCATCGTCGGCGCTTCTCTTGCGGGGGCGAAGTCGATGACGGCGACCAGCGGGCCGGGTTTTTCGTTGATGCAGGAAGCCATCGGGTATGCGGCGATGACCGAAACCCCTTGCGTATTTGCCAACGTCATGCGGGGCGGGCCGTCCACGGGGATGCCGACCAAGGTTTCTCAAGGGGATATCATGCAAGCCCGATGGGGGACTCACGGCGATCATCCCGTCATTGCGCTCTACCCGAATAGTGTGAAAGAAACCTATACCCTCATTGTTCGCGCCTTTTTCTTGGCGGAGCGTTTTCGAGTTCCTGTGATCTTTCTGATGGACGAATCTTTAGGCCATCTGAAAGAAAGCATCGAAGTCCCGCCGATTCCCCAGGAGTGGATCCTTCAGCGAATGGCTGACGATCTGGACGAAGAAGAAATCTACCATCCGTATGAAGAAGTCAGTGGCTTCATCACCCCGCTGCGTATGATGGGAAAAAGCCGGTTTCACGTTTCTGGTTTGGTTCACGATGAGACGGGGTTCCCTTTAGGTACCTCAGACGTCGCCGATAAGTTAGCCAAACGGTTGGATAAGAAGATTCAGTTCCATCTCGATGAGATCATCAATTACGAAGAGTTCATGGTGGAGGATGCGGAAATCCTGCTTATCGCCTACGGGTCCACTTCTCGAAGCGCCAGACAGGCCGTCCGAATGGCCAGAATGGACGGAATCAAAGTGGGCCTCTTCCGGCCGATCACGATATGGCCGTTTCCGAACGCGAGGCTGAAAAAACTGATCTCCAAAGTAGACGCGGCCTTAGTCGCGGAGTTGAACATGGGTCAGATCTACAAAGAGGTATCACAGCTTAACAAGAAGGGAAAACTGCTGAATCTGATCAATCGGGTTGACGGGGAACTCATCTCTCCCGACCAGATACTCCAGGCGATCAATGAACTGAGAATCCAACTGGACGAATATTGAGCGAACCCCCAAAGGAGGGGTTTTTGTGGAACGTAGAGTCGAAATCATTGTCGATGCCCAGAAGATGAATGCGTTTTTGGTTTTCCACCCCCAAGACGGAGACAATCGTGGCCCACAAAAGTCGGAAGTAGAAGAAGCGATCCAGGCTCAGAACATACGTTTCGGCATTAAAGAAGAAAAGGTCAACGCCTTCTTGGCAACCTATATTCCGGATGTGCCGCACCTTTTTGCTCGCGGAATACCCGCGGAGCCTTGCCAAGACGCAGATATCGCCTTCAACTTCGATATGGATCAATTGAAGGTATTTTGTTCGGGGAAGTCCTCTCAGAGCGATAAAACCCTTTACCGTAACTTTATTGTGAAAAAAGGGGCGTTGATCGCGAAAAAGATTCCTCCGATCGAAGGGAAGGCCGGTACCGACGTCTTTGCTTCCGAGGTTCACCCGAAGGCTCCCAAAGATAAGTCACTCGTGATATACAAAGGGAAGAACGCGGCTCTAATCGACAATGATCTCCGTCTGATATCCGAAGGGGAAGGCATCTTACAGCTTGAGGGCGAGCGGATCAACGTCGATACCGTTCTTTTTGTGCACGGCCATGTCGACGTCGGCGTCGGCAACATCGAATTCGAAGGCTCCGTCATCGTCGAGGGAATGGTCATGCCGGGAATGATCATCAAAGCGCGAGAAGACATTAAGGTGTCGGGGATCGTCGAAGCCGCCACCTTAATCGCGGGACGGGATATCGAAATCGAAGCCGGCGTGAAAGGACGGAGTAAGGCGTTTATTTCGGCGGGTAGAGACGTAAAAGTCAAATTCGTAGAGAACGCGGAGCTGGAATCGAAACGCGATGTCATCATCGCCAGCGCGGTCGTCAATTCGACAGTTCGCTCGAAACGAGACGTGATCGCGGTCGGAGAACCCGGAGGCATTATCGGCGGTTCTGTTTCCGCGGGACATATCGTCGAGGCGAACGAAATCGGTTCCGATATGAATCTGAAGACGTCCGTAGAGGTGGGGATCGACCCCGATATTCGGCAAAGAGCCGCGTTACTGCGTTCCCAAATCGCCCTCAATATGGACAATCTCAATAAGCTCACGCAGATCGTCAAGAAGCTGAGAGAACTAAGAAACGCTTTGGGCGAGAAATTTCCTGCGGATAAGATCGAATATTTAGTCAAATCAATCAATGCCATCAACAATCTCAACGTGGAAACGCCGGCGCGGCAATCGGAACTGGAGGATATCGAAGGAAAGATTTCCGATTCTGCGGTTGGTTCCACCATTATCGCGCGAAAAGTTATGAAACCGGGAACGGAAGTAACCATCAGGGATCGGAAGTTTTACGCGACGAAGGCTTTTGAAAAGGTGATGCTGGTTTTGGAAGAGGGGGAAATACGATTGGGGGGGTATCACGCCAGCGACTCATAATCGCGTGATAATTCGGAATCAAACGTGATATAATACGGGGTTAAAAAATCGGAGGCGTGTTCCGAACTGGCTAAGGGGCCGGTCTCGAAAACCGGTGAGCATATTTGCTCGTGTGGGTTCGAATCCCACCGCCTCCGCCAATCATTTTTTGCCAACTTTTAA
>CAZMHO010000094.1:5331-9887 GCA_964566085.1 uncultured Thermotogaceae bacterium
ACGAGCTTTTGCGGCGCCGGATACCGCAGCGGGCGCCCCGGCGGATACAGCCGCCGCGCCGGCGGGCGGATTAGGTTCTTTTGGACTGATAATCTGGATTGTTGTATTATTCGCGATGTTCTATTTTTTGATCATCATGCCCCAAAGAAAACGCGATAAGCAATACAAAACCATGATGAACGAATTAAAGGTTGGGGACAAAGTCGTCACTATCGGAGGAATCTTAGGAAAGGTTGTTTCGTTGAAGGAACAAACGGTCGAGATACAAACTGCCGACACCAAGTTAGAAATCACCCGCCGATCCATCTCCGCAATCCTTGGAAAATCCACGAAAGACCCTAACGAAGCAGTACAACGGCAATAATTCATCTAAATAACGATAAGGGAAAGAGAGGGGAAAGTGTTTGAAAGCGGATAGAATACGTTTGTTTTTTGTTGTCGTGATTTTGATCTTCGCTGTGACGGCGATTTTTTGGCCGAATAACAGCGAAGCGTTCTTGGATTCCAGTATCAACGTTTTCTTTCAGAACATACGGTTAGGTTTGGATATCCGTGGGGGAACCCGGTTGGACTACCGCGTCGTTGTTCCGAAGGATATCGAAAGAAGCGCGGACGAAATGGCCAATGAAGTCGTGGTCGTCGTTCGCCAGCGTTTGGATGCCGCCAACTACACCGAAGCGGTTGTTTCCAAAATCAGCGGCGGCGAAGATTCCCGAATAAGGGTAGAGATACCGGGGGTTGACGATCCGACGATCGCCGAGCGCTTGGTCGGAAAGAAAGGGAAGCTCTATTTCGGAGAGATCTTGGAGCAACAGGTCGGTGTCGAAATGCCGGACAAGCGTATCGGTATCAAGTACGCGAGCGCGATATGGGTGCCTTCGAAGGATAAAACCTCTGCCAATGAGCGGACTTGGTACCTGGTGAATCCCTACGTCACCGTCGGTTCCCGAAAACTCTACCTGGGCGGCTCAGAGATAAAGAACGCGAAAGCTTCCGTCGACAGCCAAAAGGGCGGATTTAAAATCGATCTGGAGTTCACTTCCGCAGGGACGAAACTATTCGGAGAGATCACAGCTGCCTTCGTCGAGCAGCAACTGCCGATCGTTTTGGATGACGTCGTGCTCGTAGCGCCGCAGGTCATGTCGGCGATTCGAAGCTCGAGCGCCGAAATATCCGGGCGCTTCACCGCGCAAGAAGCAATGGAGCTGGCCGCCCTCATCAAAAGCGGTAACTTGCCGGCCGATCTCCAGAAATTAGAGGAGAGAACCTTGGGTCCGACCTTAGGCCGCGATATCATCACGGTCAGTTTGATCGCCGGGATGTTCGGACTGCTGATCGTTTTAGTTTACATGGTCGTCTTTTACGGCCTCGGTGGTCTGATCGCCGATCTGTCATTGGTCTACAACACCATCATCATTTTGGGCGCGATGGCGCTCGGCAAGTTTATTCTAACCTTGCCCGGCATCGGAGGGATTATCTTAACCTTCGGTACGGCGATTGACGGAAACATCATCATCATCGAACGGATCAAAGAAGAGATACGTTCCGGAAAGACGATATTAAATGCGATCACCGCCGGTTATTCGAAGTCTTTCTCGGCGATCTTCGACGCCAACATCACCTCGATCTTGGCGGGAGTCGTTCTTTACTATTTAGGTACCGGAACGATCAAGGGGTTCGCAACGACCCTGATCATCGGTATCCTCGGAAGCATGTTCGCGACGTTGGTCGTTTCAAGAGTCCTCACCGACATGTTCTCTTCCAAACTCCATTTTCGGTTGCACAAGGAAGTCGCGAAAGCAGGTGACGTGAAATGATACTGAAGACCTTTGATTTTTGCGGAAAAAAGAAGATATTCTTCGCTATCTCCCTGATCCTGATCGCGGTATCGCTGATTTCGATCTTTACGCGCGGATTCAACTTCGGAGTAGACTTTTCCGGTGGAACGGAATTGATCTTCAAAGCGGGAGAGGATATGACGGTAGCGGCCTTTAGGGAGAAAATCGGCGGCATCGAGAAAGTCTTAGAGTCGGCTAATATTTCAAAGCTTTCTCAAATGGGGGACCAGGAGCAACACGAGTTTCGGTATTCCGTTACAACCGGATTATTCTTCGAATCGGATCAAAAACAGCAGTTGGAAGCCAAAGCCCGGGAGAGCGGGCTGGATATCGAAAGCTACAACTCCGTAAGCGGATTCGCTGCCGAAGAACTCCGAAGCAAAGCTATCTGGATCGTCATTTTTGTCTCCGCCATCTTGCTGGTCTATATCACCATCCGCTTCCGGTATGAATTCGGTATCGGCGCGATCTTGGCCTTGCTCCATGACGCCGTGATCACCCTCGGGTTCTACTCCCTGTTCCAGATATCCGTTGACGTCTCGGTTGTCGCCGCGATCCTGACCTTGCTGGGATATTCGATCAACGCGACGATCGTCATCTACGACCGCGTCCGGGAAAATCTGCGGCTATTGCGTGGCAAGAACACGATGGAGATTATCAATACGAGCGTTCAACAATCGATGACCCGAACGGTCCATACGAGCGTCACGACCTTTATCGTCGTCTTCATGCTCTTGGTCTTCGGCGGGATCAGCCTGAGGCCCTTCGCTTTCGGGCTTACCGTCGGCGTTGTTGTCGGAACCTACTCTTCCGTCTTTATCGCCAGCCCGTTGATCTCGGGATTGCTCAATAGCAAGAAGAAATGAAGTTCCTCTTATAAAGACACGCGCAATCAATAAAAAAGACGCCTTCTCGGGCGTCTTTTTTATTGACGGTAGACGGATTCAGATCCCTTCATCGAAACGAAAACCGTTTGGGTGAAAGAAAAAATACCTTTAAAAAAAAATTAGGCGGACGATTGTCCGCTTAAATGTGAGGGGTTCATTCTCTTTACACTAATTAGACTGACCCCCTTCGAAAAAGTTCAAACTGTTTTTCAGGGGAGACCCTTAAAACCGTAAACATTCTGTCACGGAATCATTTCGATACCGTGCATGTATGGAACCAGTCGCTTCGGTACCGTGATCGATCCGTCGGGGTTCTGATAATTCTCCAAAACAGCGACCAACGCGCGGCCGACGGCTAAACCGGAACCGTTCAGCGTATGAACGAACGCCATCTTGTTCTCGGCGTTCCGATAGCGCATATTTGCCCGCCGCGCCTGAAAATCCGTATCGTTGCTGCAAGAAGAGATCTCGCGGTATTTTTGACAAGAGGGGAGCCACACCTCCAAATCGTAGGTCAAAGCGGCGCCGAAACCGAGATCGCCGGTGCAAAGGGAAATGACCCGATAGGGCAGTTCGAGAAGTTGCAATATCCGCTCGGCATTGGCCGTCAGCTTCTCGAGTTCATCGAAAGAGGTCTCGGGGGCGCAATATTCGACAAGTTCCACTTTTTCGAACTGATGGACTCGTATCATACCCCGAACGTCTTTTCCGTAACTCCCCGCTTCGCGGCGGTAGCAGGAAGAGTAGGCTACATACTTGAGCGGCAGATCTTTCTCTGAAAGAACCTCGTCTCGGTACATCCCGGCGAGGAATATCTCAGCCGTAGGAATCAGGAAGTAATCGTCCGGATCGGTGCGATAGGCCTCTTCTTCGAACTTCGGCAACTGCCCCGTCGCGAACATGCTTTCACGCTTGACCAGATGCGGAATGTTCATTTCGGTGTAGCCATGCGCGGCGGTATGGGTGTCAAGCATAAAGGCGACGAGCGCGCGATTGAGAGCGGCTATTTTATCCTTGAGAACGACAAAACGAGACCCGCTGAGCTTGGAGGCGCGCTCGAAGTCCATCATATTGAGGTTAGGCCCTAAGTCCCAATGCGGAAGCGGCTCAAAATCGAAGGTTCGCGGTTCTCCCCAACGCCGCACCTCGACATTGTGGCTTTCGTCTCTTCCGCGAGGTGTTTTGTCCGAAGGAATATTGGGAAGAAGGGAGAGGATCGCCAGTTGCTGCGATTCCAATAGCGCGACCTGCTCGTCATTGGCTTTGATCTGCTCCCCGATGGCTTTACTTTTGTCTACCCATTGGGAGACGTCTGTGGATTTGTTTTCGGCCTTCTGTTTCGCAACCTGCTGGGATAGCGCGTTGCGCTCGGCCTTCAACGTGTCGGTTTGAGAGACCCATTCTCTTCGTTTGGTATCCAACGCCAAGATTTGGTCGATTAAACCAGGGTTATCGTTTCTTAACGCCAAGGATTCTTTGATGGCTTCCGGTTCCTTTCGTATTCTTTTGATGTCGATCATCGCACCCTCTCCTTCCTGCCGTTTATTTCACGTATCCCGCAGTATTCCGAACTGCGCGTTATTATAGCACATCTATTAACCCGATAACGGGAACCGACCGCGCCTTCCCCGAGCGATCAAGATAATCCGCAAGGTCCCCACGGACACGTCCCATACCCGCGCAAAAACTATCAGAGCGGGAAAAACCGCTCCAATGGAACACTCCCGAATGTACGAATTCTTGCCACTTCAATGCCGGGCTCCTTTCACCATTTCGTTCGGGGATTATAACACAATCAATTTGTACCAATTCGGGAGATAAACGAGCATTC
>CAZMHO010000095.1:0-9839 GCA_964566085.1 uncultured Thermotogaceae bacterium
TGAGCCACATCTTAGCCCAAGCGGTCACTCGCAAGTACGGAAACAACCGAGTTGTATTAGGCATCGGTCCGACGATAGAAAACGGGTTTTATTACGATATCCTGATCGATGACGGGGCGATTCAGGAAGAAGATTTGCCGGAGATCGAAAAAGAGATGGAACGGATCATCAAAGAAAACTACCCGATTCGACGCTTCTCCCTTCCCAAAGACGAAGCGATCGCCTTGATGCGTGAAAAACACCAGATATACAAAGTGGAACTCATAGAAAACTTGCCGGAAAACGAAGCGATTTCATTTTATGAACAGAGCGATTTCATCGATCTGTGCCGGGGTCCCCATCTGCCTTCTACAGGCGTCATCCGGGCTTTTAAGCTTCTCTCTCTCGCGGGGGCTTATTGGCGCGGCGACGAAAAGAACCAGATGCTTCAACGAATTTACGGGACCGCGTTTCCGACGAAAGAAGCCCTTCAGAATTACCTTCAGTATGTGGAAGAGGCGAAACGGAGAGACCATCGCCGGTTAGGGCCGCAACTGGGGTTGTTCCATATCGATACGGACGTGGCGGCCGGTATGCCATTCTTCTTGGAAAAGGGTGTTATCGCGTTAACCCAGCTGCAGTCAGTCTGGCGAAAATTCCATAAGGAAGCCGGATACATAGAAGTGATGACACCGCTCGTGATGCACGAAAAACTTTGGCATCAGTCGGGGCATTGGGATCACTATCGCGAGAACATGTACTTTATCGAAAAGGATGAGCAAACTTATGTGGTAAAGCCGATGAACTGCCCCGGGCACATCATCATCTACAAAAGTCAGGCGCGCTCCTATCGGGAGCTGCCCTGGAAAATGGCGGAGTTCGGTAAGGTCCATCGCTACGAAAGAAGCGGCGTCCTTCACGGGCTTTTCCGCGTTCGCGCCTTTACTCAGGATGACGCCCATATTTTTATGACCGAAGCAGATATTGTCCGGGAACTTACGGATCTCATACAGTTGATCGATCGAATGTACAAGGTGTTCGGTTTTGCCTATCGGGTCGACCTCAGCACGCGTCCGGAAAACTCGATGGGGTCGGATGACCTTTGGGAGTTAGCGACGGAGTCACTGAGAAAAGCGCTCGCGGAAACGCAGGTAGATTACAGGATCAACGAAGGCGACGGGGCTTTTTACGGACCGAAGATCGATTTTCATATCAAGGATTGCTTAGGCAGAACCTGGCAATGCGCGACAGTTCAACTCGATTTCCAGATGCCCGAACGCTTCGATATGACCTATATCGGGCAAGATAACCAGGAACATCGCCCGGTGATGATCCACAGGACAGTGTTCGGGTCGCTCGAGCGTTTCTTCGGCATCCTGATCGAACATTTCGCTGGCTCGTTCCCATCGTGGTTAGCTCCCGTCCAAGTTTCCGTGTTGCCCATCGCGGACAGACACACCGAATACTGTCAACGCGTTAAAGCGTCGTTATCTGAAAAAGAGATTCGCACTCAGGTCGACGGCCGGTCAAAAAAAATCAATTACAAGATCCGCGAAGCTCAGTTGGATAAAGTGCCGTATATGATAGTGGTGGGTGACAAAGAGGTGGAAGAAGGGAAAATCTCTTTGCGGACTAGAAACGGTAAAGACCTCGGCGCCGTCTCGATCGAGTCGTTCATCACGTTATTTGAAAAAGAAGTGAAAGAACTGTCAGACCATTCGCTTTTCGAATAATTTTTCATCTAAAGAAGCGGAGTCCTTTTCATTTCTCTCATCCCAATACCGGCCGTGTACTCCGATTCGTCTGACTCAATACCTTGGAGACGCGGCCCGTTTCGGGGTAAAAGGCCCGATTCTTTGCTACGCGAGAAGAATGGAGGGGTAAGACGATCCGAAAAATGACTTTGCCCATTCGAGTAGGGGCGATCACGATCGGAGGGGGAAACCCGATCGCGATACAATCGATGACGAACACGGATACGAAAGACGTCGCGGGAACCCTTCGACAGATCTCCCGTTTACGGTCGGCCGGATGCGACGCCGTCAGACTTTCGCTCTATGACTTAGAATGCGTCGACAGCTTTCAGAAGATACGGGAAGCGGTCAAAGAATATCCCTTGATTGCGGATATACACTACGATTACCGGATAGCTTTGGGGGCGATACAAGCGGGGGTCGACAAAGTGCGATTAAACCCGGGAAATATCGGTGAAAGTTGGAAAATAAAAGAGATCGCGATCGCCGCGAAGGAAAAAGGAGTCCCGGTACGCGTCGGCGCAAATTCAGGGTCTTTGGCGAAAGGGTACGGCCATCTCTCAATCACCGAAGCGTTGGTGGGTTCGGCGCTCCGTGAGGTCAAACTTCTCGAAGAGGCCGGAATGGATCGGATTATCATCGCGCTCAAGTCGTCGAACGTTATGGATATGGTGGAAGCCACACGCAGGATTTCTAACGCAACCCACTACCCGCTCCACCTCGGCGTGACAGAAGCCGGACCCTTATCGATCTCTCTGATTAAAAGCTCTTTGGGTATCGGTATTCTCTTGAGTGAAGGCATCGGAGACACCATTCGTTACTCGATCAGCGGCGATCCGGTTAATGAAGTGTATGCCGCAAAAACGCTTCTAATTTCCGTCGGGTTATTGACGGGCCCGGACATCATTTCTTGCCCCACCTGCGCGCGAACATGCATCGATGTCGAAGAGTACGCGTTAAGAGTCGTCGAATTGACGAAGGACTTTCCAAAAGCCCTCAAAATTGCGATTATGGGATGTGTAGTCAATGGGGTCGGGGAAGGACGAAATGCGGATTTGGGAATCGCGGGAATACCGAACGGTGGAGCGCTTTTTGAAAACGGACAAATCATTGGACGGTATCCGAAAGACGAACTTTTCTTTGCTTTTAAAGCAAGACTGAAACGAATCTCCCAGGAAGAAGGGGGTGTCAAGTCCTCTCGATGAAAGGTAAGCTCTTCGTGTTGGGGTTTCTCTCGCTCCTGATTTGCCAATACTTGACCGGATCGGAAGTTCTCTATCTGGATTTGCGTAAAGGAATTGCGCTTGTCGAGAGATCGCCGAATTTTTGGCAGGTCCTTCCGATCCTGTCTTCAGACCTGTCCGGATCCCGGCTGTTCGATGCACAGATTACGCAGGTCTATCTACCTCCTGAAACGCGTTACGCTTTACCCTTTGTACCCCCGGTCGCCTTGCGTCTCGAAAACGGGCTTATCCTTTCAAATAGAGAAGGATACGGAGATATCGCGGTAGAGCTTCCTGAAGAAAAGCCTGCCTTGCGGAGAATGGAGCGGATCGTGTCTATCGCGGCGCCATGGGCTTTCGAAGGTAAGGCGTTGGTGATCGACAGCGATGAGTGGATTCGTTTTTTGCCGTACTATCTGAACTATCTTGGTAAGGGCGCCCTGATCGATACGGCGATGGCGCGCGCGAAATCGGGGGTTTTCCCGTTCAAGATGCTGATAGAAGAAGAACCTTTGCGAATAGAAGTGCGCGGAAGCGCCTCTTACCCCTTTCTGCCGATCTTTGTTCGTCTGCAAGCGAATCTCCCCTTGGCTCGTTACCGGTGGTCGGAAGGAGCAACCGAACTGTCTTCGTTGCTCGATTTCCGTAAAGAACAACCGGGTCAATATACGTTATCCCTCTTCGCGGAAGACATTTACGGACAAACGGTAACACTAGAGATTCCCGTAACCATCAACCCGTTCGTTCCTCCCGTAAAAATCCAAGAGATAACGGATCGGGCGACAGTTGGGTCCCGGGTCCTATTCATCCAAAGAACAGACGGGGTTTGGAACCTGTGGGATACTCAGATTAAAGGCGCCCGCGCCTCGATCGCCTTTCCGTTTCCGGGGGAGTTCGACATTCTGTTTGCGGCGCCGAAAACCCTCGTGCGGTACCGCATCTCTGTGGAGTAACCCGTGGAGCCGAAAGATTTGATATACACTTCCGGAAAGGGCAAGGTCTACGCCGCGTTCCTCTGTTTCTGCCTGGTGTTTTCTCTTCTTCGCGCGGCTCCTTACATGCACTATTCTCTGGGTATCCCTCTGGCTTTACAGACCTCGATTCAAGAGATTGCGGAGAAGTATTTTCAAGAATTGGACACCCTCTGGGGGAGGGCGTTGACCTTCCCGATCAAAGTGGATATACAAAGAGAAGCCGGTACTTCCGTGCGGGGAGAAGCGACCTTTGACGGTAGTCTCTATACCGTGTTCATGAACCCCAGTTACCTCGATTTGCCCTATCTCCTGAAGCACGAGATGATGCATCTGTACACCTTCGAGTGGATGTGGCAGACAAAGAAGATCGCGAGCGCTGGCGCGGAGCAAAGGATTATCTTTGAATCAATCCCTTTATGGGTGATGGAAGGGTTGGCAGTTTGGTACGAAGATCGATTGCAGAAGGATTCTCCAAGCGTCTTTCCTTGGGAATACCGTTCCCTCATATCGTTTTTGGAGATCGAGGAATACCCTAAAGGAGAAGCCCACGCCCAATACTACGCGATCTTATCCGATTTTTTTCGCGCTTATGATCAACGCGCGCGGTTGAGAGAAAACTTACGCGAGGTGCTGCGTTTTGTCGAATCAGGTGAAACCTGGACAGACGCTTTTACCAAAGCCACCGGTCAGGACTTCACAGACACTTACGCAAGGTGGAAACAAGGAAAAATGTTCACCGTGTGGCTTAATGTCCTTTTCGAGTTTTTGTTGGCCGGAATTCCGCTCTTTCTCGTTTTTATGCTGTTTATCCTCTTTCTTCGCAAACGGAAGCCGATAGACAATTTTGGACCCGAATACGAGAGACGATACGGCCATTCCTATTGGATGAAGCCGGTAGTAGAACCGGAGTCCAAAGATCCGCCTGAAGACGATGATAACCCATAAAAAAAACGCGCCCGTGTACGCAGGCGCGTTCTAATCGATCGAAGAAGTTATTCGTAAAGGATCTCGTAGGTGATTTCTGCCGCTTTCCTAAGCATCGCGGAGACGCCGCAGTACTTTGTCTGAGAAAGCTCGACCGCTTTACTTACCTTATCCTTTGGAGGGTCTTCCGTAAAATGGAAATAGTACCTCAGATGGATGCGATCGTAAATTTTCGGGTGTTCTTCGGTAGCGTGGTAATCTGCTTCGATGCGCAATCCGTAGTCCGATACCTTCATTTTCTCCAGGATTGAAACCGTGTCCATTCCCGTACAACCCGTCAACCCTACGATGAGCAGGAGCTTCGGACTGGCTCCGGCCGCTCCCTCAGTCCCCGGCACATCCATCGGAACGATCTTTCCGTCCGCGGTTTCCGCTACAAAACTCATCTTTCCTTTCCAATGCGTCTTAACCATTTAGGGCCTCCCTTCGAAGATTTGTGTGAGCGCTTCTCTCAGGTATGTACATTCAAAAAAACTCACATCGCGATGTTTACTCATAAAACCAACGTTCGCCTTCCCTTTTGGCAGGTAAATCCTTGTAAACCCTAACCTTGCCAGTTCGACGATACGCTTTTCGGAAAAGGAAACGTTGCGGATCTTTCCGTCCAATCCTACTTCGCCGAAAAACGCGGTTTTGGGTGGAACCATTTTATCGAAAAAAGAAGAGAAGATCGCGACTGCAATGGGAAACTCTATTCCGGGATCATTACATTTCAATCCTCCCAAGAGATTGAGGTACAGATCGTGATTTTCAATGGGTAAGTCCAGACGTTTGCTTAAAACAGCCGCAATCAGATTCAAACGCTCCTGGTCGATCCCTTTGCTCAGTCGACGCGGCGCGCTGAAATGCGTCGGTACCGAAAGGGCTTGAACCTCCACAACGAACGGCGTATTACCCTCCAGTATAACCGAAATTGCGTTCCCTGAATCATTTGCGTCTGCTTCATAGAAACGCTCGGAAGGATCCTTGATCTCATTAAGCCCGTTCTCTCCCATTTCAAAAACCCCGATCTCGTTGGTCGGGCCAAACCGATTCTTGATCGATCGCAAAACGCGCAAGTCCCTATCCGCGTCTCCGTCAAAATACAATACAACGTCTACGAGATGCTCGATAAGCTTTGGTCCTGCGATTTGTCCGTATTTGGTGATATGAGCAACGATGAAAACCGGAAGCAGGTTTTTTTTCGCGAAGGCCACCAGCGCCGCGGTACATTCTCGGATCTGAACCACACCGCCAGGCAAGGCATTCACCTCATCGGACCGCATCGTCTGTATCGAATCCACGATCAGAAGGGGATGGGACTCCCTAAGGGACTTTGCCGCGCTGGAAGGATCGACCGTGCCGACTCTTCTGCCGGAAATCTCAATAGACAACTTGTCGAGCGCGCATTCCAACCGGTTGGTATTGTAAACATAAAGACGGTCGAGATCTCCGTTGTTTGTTCTCTTCGCCCTTAAAAGAATTTGCTCGGTCGATTCTTCTCCGCTCCAATAAAACACCGTGATGTTCCGGTCGGCGATTTGGGTTAACAACGTCGATTTTCCTACGCCGGGGTCTCCGCCAATGAGAGAAACGCTTCCCGGTACGACTCCTCCCCCTAAGACGCGATTGAAGGATTCGAAACGCGTGATAAACCGGGTAAACGGTTCTTCCTGCTTCGTGTTTAGGGCTTCAAACGTATTCCGGCTAAAAGAAGCGGTGTCCCTATTATCGCTCTCTGTTTCTGAAAGCGACTTCGCCCGTTTCAGCTGCTGCACTTCTTGCGCCACATTCCAATTTTTGCATTGCGGACATTGGCCAAACCAACGCAGGTTTTCATAACCGCAGATATCGCAAACGTATACGGTTTTATCCTTCAAGATGGCGCCACTTTAAGAAAGATGGGAGGATGACGAGATCAACTCAGGCTTTTGACCGTCTCTCTCCTTTTTCTTCTTGATAGAGACTTCCCCTTTAGCGTTCAGATATATCACAACCGTACTCCCCGGGTCGATGTGCTTCTGTAAGAGCTCTTCCGCCAAAGGATCCTCAACATACCTCTGTATTGCCCTCTTCAAAGGTCTAGCGCCCAATTGCTTATCGAATCCTTTATCGACAAGAAAATCCCGCACGGGTTGCTTCAGCTCGAAGGTGATGTTTTTCGACGACAAACGTTCCTCCAATTGGGAGATCAAGATATCGACAACTTGGGCGACATGGTCTTTTGTGAGTTGGTGGAAAACGATTGTTTCATCCAACCGGTTCAGAAACTCAGGTCTGAAGACCTTCTTCACTTCGTCGATCACCGTTCTTTTCATCTCCTGGTATGCTTCTTCTTCGCTTTCCACGACACCGAACCCGACCGTGTTTTTTGATCGGTTGATGATCTCTCCGCCTATGTTACTCGTCATAATCAAGATCGTGTTCCGGAAATCGATGTTTCTCCCTCTAGAATCGGTTAATCGACCCTCGTCCATAATCTGCAGCAAAATATTGTATACGTCCGGGTGGGCTTTTTCTATCTCGTCGAACAATACAACCGAATAAGGTCGACGCCGTATGATCTCCGTCAAAGACCCGCCCTCGTCGTAACCGATGTAACCGGGAGGCGCTCCAATCAAACGAGATAGCGCGAATCGCTCCATATACTCGGACATATCGAATCGAACGAGGTTTTTCTCGTTGCCGAATAGCGCTTCAGACAAGGTTTTCGCCAATTCGGTCTTCCCGACGCCTGTCGGCCCCAAGAACAGAAATGAGCCGCTCGGTCTTTTTGGATCCTTCAAACCGCTGCGCGTCCGTCGAATCGCTTTCGAAATGGCCGCTATCGCTTCGTTTTGTCCAACCACCCGTTTATGAAGGGTCTCCTCCACATGGAGCAACTTCGTGACTTCATCCTCCTCCAACTTCGTCAGAGGGATTCCGGTCCAATTCGATACGATCAGCGCGACATCTTCGGTGTCCACCAGTTCTATGGAAGAATCCGCGTTGGCTTTCCATTGCTGTAACTCTCGATTGTAGTCCAAGACCAACTCGCGTTCGTCCATCATCAACTTCTTCATAAACAGAAAATTTTTTTCGAGAGTCGCCTGGTTTCTTTGCCGCTTGACTTCTTCGATCTTCTCTTCTTTCACTCTGAGCTCTTCGGGGATCATAAGAATTTTTAGCCGTTTACGCGCTCCCGCCTCATCGATGACGTCGATCGCCATATCGGGCAAAAAATGATCGGAAATGTAGGTTCGAGACAACCTAACCGACTCTTGAAGCGCTTCGTCCGTATACCGGACGTTATGATGCTTTTCATACCGCGACTTCAACCCTTTTAGAATCTCAAGGGTCTCATCCATCGTCGGTTCTTGAATATAGAGCTTTTGGAATCGTCGTTCCAGGCCGCCATCGGTTTCGATGTATTTGCGGTACTCATCCGGCGTTGTCGCGCCGATGCAGCGGAACTCACCCCTCGACAGGGCGGGTTTGAGGATATTCGCCGCATCGACGGCCCCTTCGGCGGCTCCCGCTCCGACGATGGTGTGAATCTCGTCGATAAAGACGATGATATTCGGTTCCTGAACTAAAAAGAGCAAGAGTTTTTTCAGACGTTTCTCGAACTCGCCACGATACTTCGTTCCCGCTATCAAGGAGGCAATATCCAATGAAAAGATGATACGGTTTTTCAAGTTTTCCGGGACCTGCTGCTTCACGATCTTTTGGGTCAAGCCTTCCACGATCGCCGTCTTACCGACCCCAGGTTCACCGATTAACACCGGGTTATTTTTCTTTCGCCGCACCAATACCTGCATGATGCGTTCGATCTCTTTATCCCTGCAAAGAACCGGGTCCAACTTCCCTTTTATCGCCTGCTCATTCAGAATGACTCCAAACTCTTCGAGTTGTTTCAGAATATAGTCGTTTTTCACCGTCTTCGTTTGCTTTTCATCGATAAAACTGGCGTCTAAACGCTCCTGAAACTCCTTAACCAGCAGGTCCGGTTCGACACTCATCTGATGGAACACTTTATAAACCAAGTTTTGACGGTCTTGCAGAATGGCTAAAACGATATGTTCGATTTCGATGTGCTGAATATTCAATAAACGCGCGTCTTCATAGGCTTTTTCGAGGATTTTTCGGAATTTTAGGGAAGGCTGGGGTGAAGGCCGCTGACCGAAACCGGTTCCGATCAAGTTGATGATTTCGTTTCGGACGCGGACGTAATCGATATCGAATTGATTTCTCAGGAGGATGCTGATATCGTTGGTCGCATCTTTGAGCAACGCCAGCAAAAAGTGTTCCGGATCAATCTCCGCATGCCCTAAACTTTCGGCTTCTTTTTGCGATAAAAGAAACAATTCGGAGGATTTATTTGAAAACCTATCGTAAAACATTCGGGTCACCTCACTTCATATTCGCTTTTAATTATACCATAGACGGAATCGGGGCTCATTTGCGTGTAAAGCAATTCTGGTTATGGTATAATTTGGCATAGGGAGGTGCTATGATGAAACTTTTGAAACTATTTAAGTACAAAGAACAAGCTCACGTCTTAATGGATCTCCTCAACGATAAAGGTATCCGCTTCGAAGAGAGAAAACTGACCCCGGTAGAGGTCTTCGTTTCCGAAGAAGATTTCGAGAGCGCCTTCGAGATCATGAGGAGCAACGAGCGCATAATCGAAGCTTCATCAGAAAAATGGTATGTGGTCACCACTGCACCCGATGAAATTACCGCACAGATCATAAAGTCTTCCTTGGATTCGGAAAATATCCCGGCATTACTAAAAGGAATCGCTGTCCCCTACGGGGAACCGATCATATTCGGGCAAGGCGGGTTGGTTCCGATGGAGATACTGGTTCCGGGTTCCTATTTGGAATCTGCGACTGCGCTTCTCGAAACCGGTACAGGGCATCTCGAGGATTCGACGACAGAGAATTGGGATGAAACCGAAACTC
>CAZMHO010000096.1:0-9699 GCA_964566085.1 uncultured Thermotogaceae bacterium
GGGTTGGGAATGACGTTAGAAGAGGCAGAACCGGAATCGAACGTATGGCGTTATCTCTTAGGAGGGTTGCAAGACGGCTATTACGGAGCTATGCAAACGGTCTTTCAGAGGGTATTGCCGTTATTAGTCCAACCCCCGTTTTATGAAGAGATAATCATCGATGCATCGGGAGGAATGTCGCATCAAACGATACGGCAACCATAGTAGACGAATGCGAAACGAGAGAATCTTTCCGCCTAATGCCCAAAACTTATCAGTTTAATGTATAATAGGACGGTATACTTTGTGAACCGATAAGATGAGGATCGGTTTTTTTTTGTTGCTTGTGTGAGATTCGCGGGGGTAAGCGGTAACAGGTTCCCCTTACGGAGGTGTTGGTTCGGTTCCGTATGAGGATAGGTGACTTCGCTCAGAAATTTGATATATCCATCGATGCCATTCGGTATTACATCGAGAACGGTTTGCTGTTACCCGAGAAAATCCATAACCAGTATGCCTTCGATCAGAGCTGTGAAGAAGATATCGAAAGAATCCTCGCCATGAAAAAAATGCGATTCACGATTACGGAGATAAAGATGCTCTTTTCTTTATACCGTTTGACGCAATTAGTCGACGAAAAGGACATCCACTACTTCGAGTCCTTCTTCGTGAAAAAGCAAGAAGAGCTATTGCGGGAAAAAACCGCCCTCGAAGAAGCTCTCGTTCTTATCGACGCGGAGATCGACCGGCTTCACTCACAAAACCGGGGGGCTTATCGGCTTTTCGGGATTCCAATATCCTTCTTCGGTGCTTTTGCTTGCCCGAGATGCGCCGAACCCTTGGAAGTCGACAAAGCTTCCGTAGAGGGTAATATGATCTACCAGGGGGAACTGGTTTGTTCTTGTGGTTACCGTGCCCGGATTGAAGACGGAATCGTCATCACCCCCTCTTCAAACGAAGAAGGGGGGCCTTCTTACCTTCAGCAAGAGAATCCCATACGCGCCTATTTGGATCATACCGATCCGCTTTTTATAAGCTTCACAAAGAAGGGGTTCGACTGGGTGATGAAACGTATTTCTTTGGAGAATCGCCCGTTGAATGTCTTAGAAATCGGTTCGGGTTTCTGCTTCTTTCTCATGGGATTCATTGATAAACTGCCTGACAAGACCACTTATGTTATGGCGGAGAATCATCTGCCGCTCGTTCGATATGCGAAAAAGTACTTTGAGACCAATTACCCCAATAAAAAACTGATCTTTATCTGCACCGACTTCAACGAATTGCCCTTGCGTAAAGAGTCGATGCACTGCGTGTTCGACCTGTTCGGGTCCACCTCCCATAGCTTCGTCAACGATTTCTATCCGATCCAAAACGTTCTTCCTTTGCTAAAAAAAGACGGGTATTGGTTCGGTTCCTATCTCTATTTCGAACCCGAAGAAGCTGAGCTGAAACCGGTTTATAAAAAGTTCCGGCAGATGTTCGATCTGGACCGGATACAGTTGGTTTTATCGGCGCTTTCGAAGGTAGAGTCTTCTCGATTGGCAGAAATTCAGGTCACCCCCGATCTCCAGGACCGTTTCCAAAAAGACTCGATCGTTTCACTCTGGGTGTATAAAGGACAAAAGATGGGGTAGACCCGAGGTTTTACGTTTTTTTTACATTATGGATCGAAATCTCCGCTTGACATCGGGTTTGCAGAGACCGTTATAATGAGCGCGTTAGGAGGTGGAAGAATGTTTAGTTTCCCCGATTCGTTATACTGTGACGTCAGAATAGAAGAAGTTTTCCAAACGCAGATCGCTTTCGTGTTCGGAAACGTTCAAGAGATGCTGGAAAGACGGTATGAAGCGGCATTCATTCGCGTTTTTGATGGGAAACGCTGGTACTACTCGGCGACCTCCGCTATCGATACCATTCAAGAACATATCAATCGGTTGGCCAGTATCGCCACTCCTTCTCACCAAGTCGTCGAGCATCCGGTGATACAAAAACTGGAAGCCCATCGGGAAACACTCCTGCTGTTCTCCGGCTCAGAGTCGGTATCTTCGAAATCCATTAGAGAAAAATACGATCTGCTTTCCCACTACTTTCCGATCATCGAAAACTATGAGTATATACGATTCTGGATGGCTCATTACGTGGATGAGCTCAGAAAAAAGCATTTCGTTTCTTCCAAAGGCGCCGACCTTACTTTCGATTACCAAAAAATCGGCATTCATTTCGGTTATGAGATGAATCTAAACGACAACCAAGTCAAAGACTCCTTCAGCTATGGCACCCATGCATACCGCAAAATAGAAACGCAGGATCGGAAATTCGCGAATACCTTGAATCGCAGCGTTGATTTCCTCAAGCGCGCGAAGAACATCGAATCCGGTCGGTACCCGGTCATTCTGTCGCCGATCGCCGCAGGGATTTTCGCTCATGAAAGTTTCGGACACCTCAGCGAGTCGGATACCTACCAAGGGGATCAGGCTTTAAAAGAGAGGTGGGTTATTGGAAAGCAGGTCGCGCATAAAAACCTGTCGATCGTTGACGACGGGAACGTCCCGGGAATGGGTTACACGCCTTTCGACGACGAAGGAACCAAAGCGCGAAAGACCTATTTGATCCGAGATGGCGTGATGGTAGGGAGGCTTCATAACGCAGCCACTGCGGTGGATTTCAACGAAAACCTGACCGGAAACGCGCGAGCGAGCAGTTTCGAATACGAGCCGATCGTTCGGATGACCAACACGTATATCGAATCGGGTAAAAAACCGCTGTGCTTACTCATCGGAGAAGTGGATAACGGATTTCTCATAGAAACGATCGGCAGCGGTTTCGGCTCTACCAACTTCACCATCTCCCCGGTAATCGCCTATCGTATCCGAAAGGGAACCATCGCCGAGCCGGTAAAAATTTCTATGTTGACTGGGAATGCTTTTGAAACATTGTTCAAGATCGACGGCATTTCGGATGAGGTGATGCTGTCCGAAAACCCGTTTATCTCTTGCACCAAGAGAGACCAATCGATGTTGCCGATCGATTTTGGCGGCCCGTACGTAAGGCTTTCAGAAATCGATGTTGTGGGATGATCGCGGATGATAAAAGAAATCTATGTAAAAACAATCGATGAGATCTGCGCCCGATTGAGAAGCAGCGCGATCGATTCCACCCGATCACGGGAGATTACCCGCGGAAGCGTGAGGGTGTACGAGAACGGAAAAATCGGAATCGCCGGCGCTTTAGGCGAATTTGACGAAGAAGCTCTCGCCCGAAAAGCGGAAGAGCGTTTGGAAATGGGCGTTGTCTATACTGCGGCCCCAACGGCGGATAAACGGGAAGAACGCGAAACGATCGCGACAGATATGGATGCCTACGATTTTCTTTTGGAAGTCGAAGAGCTTTTACAGGAGCAAAACCATCTTTTCCCCGACTATTCGTTCTTTCACGATATTCGCTACATCTACGAAACGCATCGCCTAAAAAATACTGTTGGCCTTGATCTCTACCATAAGACCAGATACTTCGAGTTCAACCTGACCCTTAAAAAGAAAGACTCCGAAAACGTAAAAGACGGGACTCTGTCCTTCAAGTTGCCGAGTTTCGAAAAAAACGGAGTTTTGGACGCGCTCAGATTGCTCTGTGAAGGGTTAAAAACTGATCCGGTTGTGCCAGAAGGAAAGATTCCCGTCCTGTTTTTCTTTAATGACAAATTGCTCAACAAAAGACTTTGGGAAACACTCAACGGAATCTCTTACGGCTCCGGTTCATCCACGTATTCCGGGAAGATGGGTGAAAAAGTGTTCTCCGAGGGGCTGACCCTCTTCCAATCCAGGAGTATGAAAGATCAATTTTTCGACGCGTTCTTTGATATGGAAGGGGTTACGAACCCTGAGGACCGGTGCCCCTTGGTTGAAAACGGGCTTCTCCGTATGCCCTTCACGGATAAGATGACCGCGAAACGGTTTTTTCTACCGTTAACGGGCGCTGCCGTTGGCGAATATGATTCGGTCCCTTCGATCGATTGTACGCACCTTGCATTCCAACCTTCTGAGGATTGCCTGGAAAGACTGTTGCGCCGATCCTGCTCCGAAAGCGAGGGCAAAGCGCTGATCGTTTTACAGCCTACAGGCGGCGATTATTCCGCTGACGGGCGCTTTTCCTTACACCTGCAAACAGGGTTATATTACGATGGAGAACGCTTCGACCGTCCCGTGCATAATATCACGCTGACGGCAGATATGCGAAGTATGTTCGGCGAGGATTGGATCGGAGTACCAAATCAACCTTTGTTCGGTATTCCGGGGCTTTCAGGAGTCTGTTTTTGGATGACCGTCCAACGCCGCTCCCCAGCCGTAAGACAGGTATAGGAAGCCGCCGCTTTGATACTCGAAAAGCCGTCGCTTTCAGAGATGCGTACGCTTTCAGAGATGCGTACGGAGGAACCGAAGGTAATTTGCGCCAAATACTTTTTCGATCTCTTCCGAATTGAAAGATTCTTGCGAGAGGGCTTCTTCCAAGCGGCGAATTTCCGGATGGCCATCTATAATTTCTCGAAAAACGGGAATGCCGTTTCCCGAATCCGAAGGCAAAGACGCAGGACTATCTTCGCGCAGATGCATGCAGAAGTCAAACCCTAAGGCCAAATGGTCGACGCCCACTAAGTTTTTCATATAGGCCAGGTGCTGCGCGTAGTCCCGTACAGTGGCTTCACAAGGAGGATTCTTAACGAAAATGTTCGCAGCGTTGCCACCGATCAAACCGCCTTTTTCTGCGATTCTCAGGATATCCTTATCCCGGAGGTTTCTTGGCGTATCCATCAGCGCGCGGCAATTGGAATGCGAGGCAATAAAGGGCTTTTGCGCATACACGCACACATCTTCAAATCCTTCGTCGTTTAAATGGCTCACGTCGACGATGATACCCAATTCCTCCGCCCTTTTCAACAAGGCTACCCCGAAAGCGGTCAGTCCACCCTTTTGCCCCTCTAAAACAGGTCTGAAATGACAACCATCCGCCGCGTAATTCCGGCGGCTCCATACCAGCCCCAAAAACCGGACTCCCAGTTCATAGAACACGTTTAGCAGGCTAAGATCGTTCATCAGCGAATCGGCCCCTTCCATCGAAATGAAGAAACCGAATCGTCCGGCTTGACGACTGCTCTCGTAATCTTGGAAAGTTTTACAGATGTCCCAAGTCCCATGACTCTCCGAACGGTCTTCAAAGAGGCTGGCGATCTGGTCAAGAGCTTTCCGCAACCCCATCTCGGGTAGAAAACGATCTTCTATGAAGATCGAAGCAACCATACCCGTAAACCCGCCCGCTCGGAAAGAAGGCAAAAACTGCGTTTCAACAACATTCTTGTGACCGATCGCCCTTCTGTGTTCTAAAGACATCAATAAATCGAAGTGACCGTCTATTCGATCTCGGTTTGGCATATTTTTCTCCCTGAAGCGCCTTCCTTTACGGAGCAGGCCTTTGAATCGCAATCACTGAAACTAACTCCCGTTCATGCCGCAAGCGCGACAAACGGTGAATCGAACCCCGAAAATGATTTACATCCTCTCCCAGATATCTCCGGCGTACGCAATTCTCAATTCCGACCGCGTCGAAAAATCGACATCGTACTGCGATAAGCCTCATTAAATCGGCATGAGCATCATGCCCTCATCTTTGGCCGGTCTTGCCGGGAGCCTTTTTCGACAAGGCTGATCACGCCCTAATCGGTTTCTCTTAGGACCCGATTTACATCCTCTATCCCGATCGTTGAAACGTTCGCCGCTTTTTCGGCTATCAGAGAGAGGTCTTTCATCCCCGAACCGGTCAGCACCATCACTACCCGCGCGTCACTCGGAATTTGACCCTTATGGCGCAATTTTTTTAAAGCCGGTAATACTGTCGCCGAAGAAGGTTCTACGAAAAATCCGCACGCTGCGAGTCTCCGGTGCGCATCGATGATCTCTTCCTCTGTTGCCGTTTCGGCCGGCCATTGGTATTGCTTGGCTTTTTCGACGATCTCGATACCGCCGGGCGGATTCGTGCTAGTGATCGCTTCGGCCACCGTGGGCAAGACAGGAAAAGGGCAAATCTTTCCGGAATCGCTTTGTATCGCTTGGACGATGGGCGCGTTATGCGCTGCCTGAACCACAACCATTCTTGGTAAGTGTGATATGAACCCCGCTTCCATCAACTCCCGAAAGCCTTTGAAAATCCCCCGAATATGCCCGCAGGCAGATACGGGAAGGGCGACGTAGTCCGGCACTTTTCCTTTGAATTGCTCGTAAAGCTCGAATGCCAGAAACTTGTACCCCTCGCAACGAATCGGACCGTTTCCGGAAACGACCCGTATCCCGCATTGAGAAGCGGCTTGGAGCGCTCGGCTCTTCATTTCTGCGTAACTGGGCGCTTGCACACGATAGACCCGCGCGCCAAAAAAGGCCATGGGCAGAATCTTTTCCATCATAGCGAACGACGGGACAAAAATAACGGCCCGTTTGGCCGAGCGGGCGGCATAGGCGGCAATTGAATGGCCCATGTTCCCGGTCGAAATCGTCGCAAGAGTGGCTTCGCCCTCCTCTTCCGCCATCCATAGGCAGAACAGAGAACCGCGGTCTTTGAAGCTTCCGGTTGGATTGCGGGTTTCATCTTTGATCCATAGATTCTCGATCCCGGTATCGTTCTTCAGTCTCACATCCGCTTCAAGCAGAGGCGTATCGCCTTCCCCTAAGGAGCTGGCAGCCTTCGGTTTTTCAAAGGGAATGAAGTCCGCGAATCGATTGAGGGCGCCGCTCTTCCCTATGTCGACTCGCGCCCGCCCTAATCCGTCGAGCTTGACCTCCAAAGCTTCGCCGTTTTCAGCAACCTCTTCGATCCTCGAAAACGGATAGGGTTGATGAGAGATCGTCGAGATCAGCCTACGCGTTAACATCGCTTCGAAGCCCTCAAAGATACTCTTTCAGCTTTTGCTGCAAGGTTGACAATGGCAGCTTGACGCAGCTAAAGGACGGACCGTCGATACCCAGTCGTTCCGCGATCATCTCTTCTTTCAGTTCCAAGACTTCCGAAATCGTTTTCCCTTTCACGAGTTCGCTGGTAAAAGAGCTTGAGGCGATCACCCGCGGACACCCTTGTATCGTGTAGGATATGTCTTTGATGCGCCCGTCCTCCAAAGCGACGTAGAAAACGATCCGATCTCCGTCTTTCAGGTGATCGGATTCGACCGAAAAGGTGTAATCGGTCAGCCGACCGATATTTTTAGGATTGATAAAATGCTCGGTTAACTGCGGTGAGTATTTAGCGATCATTTCGGTAATTCCTCAACTGTTTTACGGATTTTTTCAAGACCTCACAGAAGAAATCGATCTCTTCCTGTGAATTTTCAACCCCCATGGATACGCGAATCGTCCCATTCGCGTAGGTTTCGTCAATCCCGAGGCTCTTGATCACATGCGAATATCCCCTTTTAGCGGAATGGGATTGACATGCCGAAGCCGTCGAAACCGCGATACCATTCAGATCCAGCAGCTCCATCAGCGCTTCCCCGTTGATATGCTGAAAACTCAGGCTTAACAAACCGGGCACGCGGTGTTTGGGGTGACCATTCAAACGGAAATCGCCGATCTCTTCGCATTTCTTGAGGATTTGAGCTGTCCATCGTTCGTATCGATAGTGCGTACGGGTGAACAATCGCATTGCTATTTTCAGCGCCAAAGCCATAGCAATCGCGCCGGGTACATTTTCCGTTCCGGATCGCAACCCGCGCTCGTGCCCCCCCCCCTTGAAAGAGCGGAAGCGCTTTCACACCCTTTCCCAGGTAAAAAAACCCGATGCCTTTGGGACCGTAAAACTTATGGGCTGACGCCGAGAGCATATCGACCCCGAGCTCCTGAACATCCACCGTTATCTTCCCGAGAGCCTGCACGGCATCGGTATGCACCAACGCGCCTTTTTCATGGGCCAGCGCAGCGATTTCCCTTAAAGGTTGTATCGTGCCGATTTCGTTATTCGCAACCATCACGGATACCACATAGGGGTTTTCTTCCAAGAAGGTTTTCAACACGTTCAGATCAACGATCCCCTCGAGGTTGACGGGTAAGAAACGGGCCGGATGCCCTTTCGATTCCAAAGCGTTCACGCTTTCTAAAACCGCTTCGTGTTCGATAAGGGAGGTGACCACCGGTTGCGAGGGATGAAGCGATTCTGTCCCGAATAGCGCCAAGTTGTCCGATTCGGTTCCGCCGGAGGTGAAATATATCTCCTCGCTATCCGCGTTTATCGTTTTCGCTATCTCTTCTCTGGCCTTTTCAAGAGCTTGACGGGCTTTTTGCCCCGTTGAATGCAGAGAGGAGGCGTTTCCGTAGAGGGTGGTATAAGCCTCCTGGATGGTCTTGATGACCTCCGGAAAAGGCGGAGTTGTCGCGGCATGATCTAAATAAACCTCCCTCATCAGTATTCCACAACCTTAATCTCTACCTTCTCTACGCCAGGCAAGACTTCAAGGTGTTCGCCGATCTCTTCCAGAACGTTTTGCTTGAAGAGATCTGTCTCTTCGATCGAAACTTCGATAGTGATAACCCCTTCTTCGAAAGAGAGATATCGGATCATATTCGCGTCAACGATATTGATTCCGTTTTTCGGATAGATGACTTTTTTTAACTCATCCAAAATCATCAATTCGTCGACTTTCCGCTCTTGCTTTATCCCCGTTTTCTTTTCCTCATAGTCCTGAATGGCGGCTCTCAACCCGTCAATCGCCAAAACCGAACAATGAATCTTCACCGGGGGCAAGCCCCCCAACTCGTCAACGGCATCTTTCCACGTAATCGCTTTCGCTTCCGCCAAGGTTTTCCCCTTAGCCATTTCGGTAATGATGGATCCCGTTGCGATATTAGAAGCGCATCCGTAGGATAAAAACTTGATATCCCTAATGCGGTCCTCTTCAATCTGTAAAAACATCGATACCTGGTCACCGCAAGCGGGCGACCCGACGGTCGACTGACCGTCGGCATTCTCGATTAACCCGATGTTTTTCGGGTTTCGGAAATGCTCCAACACTTTCTCCGTATACTTTACAACTGCCAATGCTTTACCTCCTTCATAACCGACGATGATTCCGATTTCGGACGGTTGATTTGGCTTTTCATTCCTTGTAAAAACCATCTACCTCAGGGTGCTTTGCGCCCGCAAACGACCCACGATAGGTTTCAACCGATCTATCAACGCATCGATGTCGCATACGTCGTTGTCCCAACCCGGCGTGATCCGGAGTGATCCGTGCGCCATTTCGTGGTCTCTGCCAATCGCGCTCAAGACGTAGTTGACCTTTAAGTCGGAGGAAGCGCATGCGCTTCCGGTCGCCACAACGATGTCTTCAAAATCCAGGAACATCATGATCGATTCGCCTTCAACGTGCCGAAAAGAAAAATTGATGTTATCCACTGCCCGCTTCGCCGAAAACGGGGAAGGGGTTCCTTGCGCGTCCGGCCGGGGGCCGTTTAGGACGACATCGGGTATCTCCGCTTCGATACGGTTTATCGCGCGCTCCTGTAATCGGCGCATCTTTTCAAGGTAGATTTCCCGCTGTTCCGATGCAATTCTTAGGGCTTCGGCTACTCCGACGATACCGGGAATGTTTTCCGCTCCGGGAGAAAAGGGAGAAGTTGAAACAGTTCCGAAAAGGACCGGCTTAAGGAGCGCGTTTTTTTTTAAAACAACGGCTCCGACCCCTTTCGGTCC
>CAZMHO010000097.1:0-9634 GCA_964566085.1 uncultured Thermotogaceae bacterium
AAATTCCCCTCCCGTGGAGGGGTGGCAGCCGAAGGCTGACGGGGTGGTGGTTTGACGAAGGCGCGAAACGATAAATCCCTGCCGTTCAACCCCGCCGATACGCGCCAAAAACGGAGCGCGAGCTTTCATGCCGGCTTCTTTAGTTTTTCGCGATTCAATTGCAATCCACGACGTACATTGATACGCCTCTACAGCGAACGAAACACCAAAAAACTGATACAGACATGAAGTCGCGGAGCTTCGAGCATTGCGATAGGTTCATACATACCCGGATCGATTAAGTTCCTGTGCACTCGTTAATCGGCGTGTTTTCCCGCAGTCCGCCGGAAAGGAAAGCTACCGACCGGAGGATGATAACCGACCGAAAAAATCTCGACTTAAGTTATAATAGCAACGATGACACGTTTCCGGAGGGATAATCATGGATACATTCAACAACCCGCACGACAAGTTTTTCAAAGAAGTGATGAGTGATATCGAAAACGCGCGAGCATTCCTGCAGAACTATCTCCCTTCAGAGATCTTACAGTCTATCCATACGGAATCGATAAAGATAGAAAAGGACAGTTTCATAGAAAAAGACTTAACGGAGTATTTCGCGGATTTGCTTTTTCAAGCAAAGGTCAAAAATGAAGAAGCGTATGTATATGTGTTATTCGAACATAAGAGTTATAACGACAAAAACATCAGTTTGCAGTTATTAAAGTATATGACATCGATATGGCAGAAAGCCGCTTAGGAAAAAAGGAAGGAATTATTACCGCTCATACTGCCCATCGTATTTTACCAGGGTAAAGAAACATGGAGGGTCTCTCAGCGATTTGCGGATAGTTTTAAAGGGTTCAAAGGGATGGACGCGGGCTTGAAAGAAAGCATCCCGGACTTTCAGTACTATATATACGATTTTTCGTCATTAAGTGAAGAAGAAATCAAAGGGACGATCAAGCTGCGCATCTATTTAGATACGATACGAATGAACGCGATCGAGGATGAAGAAAAAATCGATGAAATGATGATCAAAGTGATATTAGCGTTCGTCGAGTTAGAAAGGACAGAAAACATCGACAGGTATTTCGAAAGCTTTACGTACTACCTATTTCACACGAGAAGCGGGGTAAAATTTCGCAAATTCGTAGAATTGATAAAGTCGGTATCACGAGAAAGGAGTGATAAAATGCAAACGATAGCCGAGATGCTCAAACAAGAAGGAAGAGAAGAAGGAAGAGAAGAAGGAAGAGAAGAAGGAAGAGAAGAGGGAAGGGAAGAACTGCTCTGGAAGATCATATCGAAAAAGTTCCCAAAAACCCCTAAAAAATACTATGAGAAGATGAAATCGCTCACGATAGAGCAATTGGACACGCTGGGTCTTGAACTGATCGATATGAAAGACGCGGAGGAACTGAAACGATTCTTGATGTAGGTGCGTAAGAGGATTCGCTCCCGAAAGAAACGAAATCCAAAAAAAGACGCCGACCTGAAGACCCGCCTACGATGGCGCAGTAACCACGGCGCTCCGGCGGTTCTTTCTGCCAACGAAGAAAACATACGGGTATCTTCAAAAACATTACCGTCTGTCCATACTGGCTGAACCAATTGAGATAGGAACGAATGGTATCATAGAAAGAGACTGAGCGGAGTATTTCACGGCAAAACCCTCGGTTCGCTTTCGGGGGTCGGTGATCTGCCGACAGAAGTATAGGGGTTTTGGGATATGATGTTTATAATTTGCCGCGGAAATTTTCGCGAGGCTTCTGATACACTCTGTTTAGGCGCTTCCGAAACAGTTCATCCAAAAAAACGGAGACTGCGCAGAGAGTTCCCAATACCGTTCTTTTCCCGAACATCTTGAATATCGTATGAGGCGTATTCGGCTAAAAACAGACAGTAAAAGTAGACTTATCGAGGGTGGTGAAAGTTAATGAGCGACACGAGAATGAACGCTCTTTCCGTAAGCGAAGAAACCTATCGCGCCTATCTTTCATCCCTGCTCACGGGAGACAAAAAAACCTGCGGTGATATCGTTCGTGTTCTGCTATCAAAAGAAGTACCCATCGATGTTCTGTATGAAGAGCTCTTCAGGGCCTCACTGTACGAAGTCGGAAGGCTTTGGGAGACCAATCAGGTATCGGTGGCCGTCGAGCATCTCGCAACCTCCATTACCGAAAATATGATGACATTGGTCTACCCGGTCCTCTTCTCGGCGGAAAAGATCGGGAAAAAGGCCATTATTACCTGTTCGCCTCAAGAGTTTCATCAGATCGGCGCCCGAATGGTGGCGGATGTTTTTGAATTGTGCGGCTGGGACGGCTATTTCCTGGGGGCAAATACGCCTGAAAACGATCTGCTCGACATGATCGCGGACAAGAAACCGAAGGTTCTGGGCATCTCTGTGAGTGTCTATTTCAATATCAGGTCGATGTTGGAACTCGCGGAGAGAGTCCGACGCCATTATCCGAATCTGCACATCCTGATGGGCGGACAGGCCTTTCGACATGGGGGTTGGGAGATCGCGGGACAACTCCCCAACTGCGCTTATATCGAGTCGCTGGATCAGTTAAGATCCCGAATCCAAGCGGACATAGAATGAAAAAGACCCTGAGCGCAACAGTTTATCGGTTTCTGCATGAGAATGCTTCCATCATTCTTCTGATCTGCAACAAAGCCGGTACCATTATCGAATCAAATGCTTTCGCGCGTCACGTTCTGGGGGAAGACCTTGAGGGGAAGCGGATCAGCGAGTACATTTTAGATTTCGCGGATTCTTTGGTGATAGAAGACCTGCTGAAAGCGCCAGATAATCCAAAACTGCTGAATGTCAACACTCCGTCGGGCTTGCCGGAGACCTACTATTTTCAATTCTCTGAGATCGATGGCGAGATTCTGGTGCTGGGAAAGATCGACATCGAAGAGGTCGAAATGCTTAGAAAGCAGTTTATTTCGGCCAACACTGAGTTAACCAACCTCACGCGGGAGCTTCAAAAGGCAAACGCTGAGCTGAAAAAACTCGACCAGCTAAAGAATCAGTTCCTGGGAATGGCAGCGCATGATCTGAGAAATCCCTTGAGCGTGATCCACAGTATCGCCACGCTTTTGGAAACCGAACTAGAAGGGCAGCAGTTAACCGAAGACGTGGCTTACTTTCTCAAAAAACTTCGGGATTATAGCCAATTCGCGATCAATATCGTCGCGGAATTCTTGGATTACGCCCGTATTGAATCTGGAAACCTCAAGTTGAATCTAAAGCGGTTCCCTATAGGCGACGTGATAGATGAATGCCTCGTCCTGGCGAATTACCTTGCCGGGAAACGATCCATAAAGATTGTGAAAGAAGTCGATCAGGAACTACCCGAAATCGAGATAGATCCCTCGAAGATGGAGCAGGTGTTCAACAACATTCTCTCCAACGCCGTTGAACACTCCTTCGAAAACTCGGCCGTCGAGATAAAAGCGATTCGGGACAAAGAACGGGTCTTAATCAGCGTCAAAGATTACGGTGAGGGAATGACCGAGAAGATGAAACAGGAAGTTTTCAAACCCTACCGGCACAAGGATTCCAAAAAAGCATCCGGTAGGACGGACAGCGTCGGACTGGGTTTGGCGATAGCAAAACTGATCGTGGATTCACACAAAGGGGAAATCTGGTGTGAAAGCCGATTGGGAGAGGGGACTGAGTTTTTCGTCTCACTCCTGATCGAACAGAAGGGAGGAGGATGAGCTATAACAAAGGAAGAACTGCTAAAATCAGCGAGAGAACTGAAACAGCCTTCGAAGGAAGCAGCGGCCGAATTCTCTGAAAAAGCGGACCAAATTGCTTTGGGGGTTATCAGCAGGATGAATAGCAGACCTGATCTCGATAAAGTGATCGGGGACAATAACCGTCGAATGATGGAGGACAACACAAGGAATTTCACCCGGTTCATGGAATCATTGTTTTATGCCTACAAGCCGGAAATATTCGTAGAAACCGTTTTGTGGGCAGTTAGGACATACCGGGCTCACGGATTTCCGCAGGTCTATTGGCCCGCGAACCTGGGTACCTTTATTGAAGTGAACCACGAAGCGTTGAGCGCGTCTGCCTTCGCGGAAATTTATCCCTTTTACCGATGGATAACGGTCAATATACCGGTCTTCTTTGTGATCAACGAGGGGTGAAGCCGGTTGATTGACTCCATCGTGTCGGGATGATCTTGAGAAATACCGGTTTGGAAACTGGCTGTGAAGAGAGCCAAGAAAAAGACTTGTCGATTCTTCCCGGGGAAGGGAAACGCGAACGGTATCTCGCGACCAACCCCGGCGACGAAAAGTATATTTCGTTCAGGATCGGATCGGTCGATAGCGAAGGCACTCCATCGGAATCGCGTTGCGTTCACTGAGCGTTGACAGATTAGAAGAACGGAGGGAACAATGCGTCTTTTGGTTACCGGCGTCGCCGGCTTTATTGGCAGCAACTTTGTTTCTCTTTCTCTGAAAAAACACCCGGAGAGGAAGATCGTCGGCCTCGATCTGTTAACCTATGCCGGGAATATGGACAACTTGCGCGATGCGCTTGCACACCCCTCTTTTGTTTTCTTAAAAGGCGACATTTGCGATCGGGAAGGCGTGGATGGGCTTTTCCAAAAATACGCGATCGAACAAGTCGTTCATTTTGCGGCGGAATCCCACGTGGATCGGTCGATCCACGATCCGCAAGTATTCCTTAAAACGAATATTCTCGGCACCCAGACGCTTCTGGATTGCGCGAAGCGGTATTGGCGAAATGGAAGCGGGTGGGTGGATGGATGCAGGTTTCTACAGGTATCAACCGACGAAGTATACGGCGCTTTGGGGCCGACCGGGTCCTTTTCGGAGCGCACCCCGCTTGATCCGCATAGTCCATATGCCGCCTCGAAAGCTTCTGCGGATTTGATTGTGAAGGCTTATCACGATACCTACGGTTTGCCGGTAAACATTACGCGTTGTTCGAACAATTACGGACCGTATCAGTTTCCGGAAAAACTGATCCCTTTGATGATTTGGAACGCGATCACCCATCAACCGCTTCCGGTTTATGGAGACGGAAAACAGGTGCGTGATTGGCTCTATGTATCCGATCATTGCGCAGCGATCGAATTGGTGTTGGAAAGCGCTCCATGCGGAGAAGTCTACAATATCGGCGGACATAATGAAAAAGAGAATATCGAAATCGTTCGGCTCATTCTTTCGACGTTAAGAGAGAAAACGCGTGATCCGGAGATAAACGATGGGCTGATCCGTTATGTTAAGGACCGGCCGGGCCACGATCGTCGATACGCGATCGATCCGGAGAAGATAGAGCAAACCCTCGGGTGGACTCCTTCGGTCTCTTTCGACGAAGGGATAAGTAAAACGATCGATTGGTATTTAGCTAACCGCCCCTGGTTAGAAAAGATCATTTCCGGGGAGTATTTACGGTTTTATGAGAAACACTATGGGTTGTCTGGCATAAATTCAGAGCATTGAGTTAAAACTGAGGATAAGATCATCATAAGCGGGCAGACCGATGTTTTACGCGTTATAGCTCCTTCAGCTTCTCTTCCGAACCGGCAGCGTTGTGTTATGGTGGCAAATTCACCCCCAAAATAGTTGGAACAAGAAAAAAACAACTGATATAATTCCAACTGAGGTGGAAGAGATGATGACGAAGCAGAGAAGAGAGAGAACGAGCCGAATCCCGTGAGAAGGCGCTGAAGGACCAGGTTACCTTGCGGAAATTGGCGATGGAGATTCTTCCCGACGTCTGCGATCAGTGGGGAGAAAAGATCGACACGATGAGCGGAACCTACCGAGACTTGAACATTAAACCAAAACTCTGCGATTAACGGGTAACAATCGCGCGGCCACCCCGACTTTCGGGTATTATTACGAGAACACGGCGAAGAAAGGGGATTTTTTGATTTGATAGGCGCAGAAAAAACAGTGTGGTTTTCGAGAAAGCGCCATATATAGACTTGAGGAAAACCATCTCAGCAGCTGAATGTATTTGCGTCTAATGGCTTACTCCTATAGAACCTAAGATCATTCCGTTGAAGAAATCGTTCGGGCCAAACGGAATCCGGAGCGAAACAAGCTACTTTCGGGGGTGAGGAAGCCCCGACACGCCACGCGGCATAGTTGTGCGAGGCCGCCCCAACAGCCGCCTCTCTCGATTCGGTAAGCATCTGCGCCCGATGGAGTCGGAATGGTCCGAGTTGTGGAAGCGTAGCTGCAATACCAGTCGTGGCACCATTCCCATACATTCCCGCTCATGTCGTAAAGTCCCAGTTCGTTCGGTTTCTTTTGCCCTACCGGTTGCGTTTTGCCTCTGGAATTGACGTTATACCACGTGACTTCGTTAGGATCGTTGCTTCCGGAATATTTAAACCCTTTAGAATTTTGCCCTCCTCGCGCCGAAAATTCCCATTCCGATTCCGTCGGTAACCGGTAGCCTTCAGCTTTCGCGATGTCCGTTGTGACGGTTCCATCCCGATCTAAAAGACTTCCTTCTTCGCGTTCCCCTTTTTCTTGGTAGGCGACCGGTATTCCTTCTTTCTTACTCAGCCAGTTGCAATATGCGATTGCGTCCCACCAGCTTACATTGATTACCGGGCGATTTCCCCGTCCCCATCCGCTATCACTGGGTTTTCTCTTCTCTGCTTCAACACAGAAGGCGTCGTATTCTTCGAAAGTCACTTCAGTTTTTCCTATCCAGAAATCATACGTGAAGGTGACCGCGTGTACAGGTTTTTCATCACTATCCCCTTCTTTGTCGTTGCTCACGTTCCCCATCTGGAAGCTCCCTCGATTTACCCGAACCATTTGTTCCGCTTGCCCGATTGGCGAAGCGTACACTCCCGAAAAAAAGGTTATAAGCAACATCAGACAACTTGCCCATGATTTCATCGCTAATCCTCCTTTTTGTTATATCACAACACGTGACTGATCTCTATCGAAGCGATATTATAACATGCTTCCCTTACCGATGTGTTTGATAAAATAGAAGGATCGCCCGGTCTGCCTTCGCGTGTTTTGCAAAGCCCGCGGTTTGATTTAGGCCACGAGATCCCATCGGAAACGGAGCTCCGGGGTTTATGCTGGGCAAATTAATTTACCCGATTTACCGGGTGGTGGTCAGACGGATAAAAATTATGCCCAATACGTTCGACTCGTATTCTTTACCACAGCGGATTATACAAAATAAACGGAGCTCGACAGAAGTGAGGCTCTCCGAATCGGGCGCTCCATTATTGCCCTGTCCGGTTTTACGTAATTGCTCCGATAGCGTATAATAACGACATATCTGAAAAGGGCGATCAAAGCATCAATGGCAGTTTAACAAATCCTATCACAGACAGATTCGGACACGACCGGGGGTACACGGCTTTTTTTATGGTTAACGTTCGGACTTTGAAAAACGCGCGAAGCCTTGCGATTCTGAGGGATACGGAGTATCCGACTTGAGTCAGGCATTCGTACCTTTTATTCTTAAAGAGCGATAACCGAAAACGATAAGATCGGCCGTTACTCTGCGAAGAGATTGAGCAATCGCGAAAAAAGCGCTGCTTACCGCGCGATGACCGGCGAAGGAAAAGGGAAAGAGACAAAGGTAAGGGAGCCGAACGAAAATTGGGCGCACCCGTTAACGGCGTTCAGAGCATACGCCTATGTTGAACCAAAGAGGTAGAATAAACCTATGACGATCTCTCGAGAGAAAATTAGCGTGATTATCCCTGTTTATAAAGCGGAAGACACGATCGAAAGATGTCTTAAGAGCGTTATAGGGCAATCTTATGAGAATCTTGAGATTATTCTTGTCGATGATGGAAGTCCGGACCAGTCCGGAGTGATCTGCGATCAGTACGCCCGGAATGACAACCGCATACGGGTTCTTCATCAGAAGAACAAGGGACTCAGCAGCGCGAGAAATGCGGGATTAGCTACCATGAGCGGTGATTTCTTTTTCTTCCTGGATTCGGATGACTATATAGATCAGCGCGCCATCGAATTGTTACATAAGCGCGCGTATCGAAATCAAGCGGACCTCGTTGTTGGGAATGTGATTACGATAAACGACCGCCAAGAAGCGTTAAATAATCCGGTATTTGAAGCGGAGCATATCACAGAAGCGCACATCACCGATCCCGCTTTCAGGTTCTCTTACTTCTATTCGCCAGGGTTTGGGAATTCGGCGTGGAACAAGCTCTATCGGACGGAGTTCTATCGAAAAACCGGGTTGGTTTTCGATGAACGGTTAAAAATTGCCGAAGACTATCCTTTCAATCTGTTCTTTTTTTTCGATTTCCCGAAAATCGAACTTGTTAATGAATACACCTATTTCTATTGTCACTATGCGTCTACAATTACGAAGTCGAAAACCGACCAATTGATAGAGACTCTGTTGATAATCCAAGAGCTTCAATACTGTTACTTTAACGATAGGGAGTTTTTGGAGAAGAATATCGATATCATTCACCTCTCCCTGTTGGGTTCAATCCATCAGATATGCCATCAAGCCTATCGCTACTCAAAAACACCTTTCAGGGATGCGAAGCGATATGTTAAAGAATTCATAGAATCTTCCATTCCAAAGCGATTCGTAAAGCGCATGGCTCGGGGAGATTCTATAAAAAGAGTACCGCGTCGTGCTTGGAGAGGGTACGCCCGGTTTATCGGTTGGGGGTTAAGAATCCGTTTTTATTGGGCAGTTGTTCTGATCCATTTTATTCGCTTCCAATTCTGAGCGTCTGGCGGTAGAAAAGCGTGAAAGTATTGCATATTATCCCCTCATTAAAAGCGGGCGGGGCAGAAAAGTTGTTATCTGATTTATTGGTTTCTATGAAGAATCAAGGAATCGGAGTTGAATTATTCATCCTCGACGGGGACGAAGCCCGGTTTTTGAAGCCGCTCCAAAATTGCCATATACCCGTTACGGTGTCCGGCATTAAACGGGTATACGCCCTTCGACAGATTCGCGAGATTTGGGCGGTGACACGGAAACAGAAACCGGATATCGTTCATACACATTTATTCCCGGCTCAGCTTTGGAGCGCTTTTTCGCTCCGTTCTATCGACATCCCGCTCATTACGACCGAACACAGCACCTATAATCGCAGAAGAAAGCATCCCCTTTGCAAATCGTTGGACCGCAGAATGTACAGAAGATACGAACGCATTGTCTGCAATAGTCGAGCGACGAAAGAAGCCGTCGAAGAATGGTTGCCCGAATTGAGTTTAAAAACGGTTTTGATCTACAATGGGATTATGCCGGACGTCTACGCGAAAGCGGAACCTTACCCGAAGCGCGCATTTATTCCGGGAGATTTGGATCACGTCCGAATCATCGCGAAGGTATCGCGTTTCACTCAGGCAAAAGACCACGCAACGGTTGTTCGCGCCTTATCCGCTTTACCTGACCATTATCATCTGCTATTGGTCGGAGAAGGTCCGAAAGAATTAGAAACGAAACGGTTGGCAGAATCGATCGGCGTGTTAAGTAGAGTACACTTTTTAGGGGTACGCGAGGACGTGGCGAGGATTCTAAAAACTGCCGACGTACTGGTCCAGTCCTCTCATTGGGAAGGGTTTGGGGTTTCACTCACGATCACGGGCAACCCGGCTGCCATTCCTTCCGCAACCGAAA
>CAZMHO010000098.1:0-8431 GCA_964566085.1 uncultured Thermotogaceae bacterium
GGCAAAGGAAAGAATAGGTTCAAAACGAAACAACCCGTCAGGAGTAAGGGCAAGAGAACACTTATGATACAGTAGAATACGGTAAGACCTCGTTTCCTCACCACGTTTTCCGCTCCCGGGTTTATTGTTTGGAGAAACGGTCGAGCTTGTCGACTCTGAGTTGATGGCGCCCCCCGTCGAAGTCGGTGTTGATAAAAGACTCGACGCACCAAATCGCCAATTCTTCTCCCATCACGCGCCCGCCGAGGGTAATGACGTTGGCGTTGTTATGCGCGCGGGCTAACTTTGCCATATCCGGGAAGTAAGCCAAGGCCGCGCGTATTCCGGGAAACTTATTGGCGGCGATGTTCATGCCGATACCGGTTCCACAGATTAAAATCCCGAACGAAGCCTCGCCCGATAGTACCGTTTCGCACACTTTCTTCGCATAGTCGGGATAGTCAACCCGCTCGAAGGGGTCAAAGGTGCCGCAATCGACGAAATAATGTTCTCTTCGTTCAAAATACAATCGGATCGCTTCCTTCAAGTTGAATCCGGCATGATCGGAACCGATCGCGAGATTCATCTTTCCCCGCTTCCGAAAATAGATTCTTTATCCTCATACAGATTCAGGGCTTTGTCTAACGAGGTCAATTTGAAGAGACGCGACAATGTTTCGCTGATATGGTAGACCGCCAGTTTTCCGCCGTTCATTTTGCATCGTTTATGCAGGCTGACGATCGTGCCCAGTCCCGAGCTGTCGATATACTCTAATCCGGAAAAGTCCAATGCAATCTGGTTTTTCTCTTTTTCTATCAACGTGTTGATGACTTCTTCCTTAAACAGGTTCGAATTGGACATATCCAACTCGCCTTTCAAATGAACGATCATCCAACCGTTTTCTTCGGTGACCTTCAACATCTGATTTCCCTCCTACGATATCGCTCAATCTTCGCTATCCCGGTCTTCTTGCTCAATATCGGTTTCTGTTTCTTCTATAGAAAGTGGTTTTCTTCCTACCGTTTCTTTCTGCGCCAGTTCGGGTTCTTCATCCGTTTCGATTCTTTCTACCGAAGCGACTTCGTCCTCCAACCCCAGATCGACGACCTTGACCCCTCTGGTTACCCGTCCCATCGTCCGTATATCTGAAGCGGAAAAACGGATCGTATACCCCGTTTTCGTGACGATAATGACCTCATCGGCGTCGTTTATCACCTGGACGGTGAGCACGTCACCTAACTCGGGAATCCAGGCGAGGTTCTTCAAACCGATTCCCCCGCGGGACTGGATACGGTAACTGGCGATAGGGGTGCGCTTTCCGAATCCTCGGGTCGTAACCGTTAGAACCGGTTCGTCTTTGGCTTGTTCGTGGATGAGCGTCATCGAAACCACGAGGTCGTCGGGTTTCAAAGATATCCCTTTAAGCCCGATCGCTGTTCGCCCCATTCTGCGAATGTTAGCGAGCGGAAACCGGATAGCCATTCCTTTCGCGGTGCCGATGAACACATTCCACTGCGCATCTTCTGCCGGCACCAGCAAAGCGTCCACGACCTTATCCTCTTCTTCCAGCTTCAACCCGATGACTCCCGACGTCCCTGCTCTCGAAAAGTCGCTTAGGGAGGTCCGTTTCACCTTGCCTTTCGCGGTGATGAACAACAAGTCGCTCTCTTCGGTGAACTCGGTTCCCATCTTAAGCACCGTACGAATCGCTTCGCCTTCGACCAGACGCAGATACGACATCAGGTGTTTTCCTCGGGTCCCTTTCGTGGCATCTTCGATTTCATAGTTCTTCAACGAATAAACCTTGCCCATGGAAGACACAAACAACGTGTTCGCCAGCTTGGTGGTCACCATGATGTGCCTGGCGAAGTCTTCTTCTCTGGTTTTGATTCCTTTGGCGCCGCGGCCACCTCTGGCTTGTGTCCGGTAGTTTTGCAATTCGGAAACCAGAATGTACCCTCTCTTCGTGACCGTGATCACGATGGAGCGGTCGACGACTAAATCTTCGATTTCCACTTCGCTCGGTTTCCCGCCGCCGACTCTGGTTAAGCGAGGGGTACCGTATTTGATCTTTGCTTCCAACAATAGCTTTTTAACCTCATTCCGAATGCTCTGAGGATCTGACAGCAAGACCTTTAAGCGTCCGATCGTTTCATTCAAATTTTTCATCTCGTCCTTGAGATTATTTGTTTCAATGGATGTTAAGCGTGAAAACCTAAGATCCAATATTGCCTTCGCCTGTTCTTCGGTGATCTCCAGGGTTTCCATCAGGTTTTTCGCCGCCTGGGGAACATCGGGAGAGTGCCGGATGATGTCGATCGTCGTATCGATAACCCTTACGGCTTTGATCAAACCCTCAATGATATGGGCGCGCTTACTGGCCGTGGACAACTCGTTCTCCGCTTTCCGCGTGATAACCGAATATCGGTGGTTCAGATAGGCATCGGCGAGTTCCTTCAGGTTCATCACGCGCGGTTTCATCTTCGCGTCGATCACGAGCAGCTTCACTGGAAAGGTGGTGCGAATCGAAGAGTGTTTCAGCACGTGGTTCAAGACGACTTGCGGACTGATGCTCTTGGCTACTTCGATAACGATCCGCATCCCGTTGCGATCCGATTCATCTCGAATATCGCGGATCATCCGTTTTTCCTGTTTTTTGAAGTATTCGGCGATCTGTTCGATCAAGCCGGCTTTATTGACGCCATAGGGGATTTCGTTGACGATGATCTGGTCTTCTTCGAGCGTGTAAATCCCTTCCACGGTAAAGGAGCCCGTTCCGGTTTCGTAAATCGAACGAAGGTTTTCTCCTCCCAGAATCCTGCCGCCGGTCGGGAAATCAGGCCCTTTGACGAACTGAAGCAGCTCTGGGATCGTCGCCTCGGGCTTATCGATGAGAAAGGCCATGGCATCCGCAAGTTCCCCGAGATTATGCGAAGGGATATTCGTCGCCATTCCGACGGCAATTCCCGAAGCCCCGTTCATAAGCAGATTCGGCACTCCAGAAGGTAAAACCGAAGGCTCTTTCAGCGATTCGTCGAAGTTCGGGACAAAGGGAACGGTATCCTTTTCCAGATCCGCCAGCATCTCTTCGGCGATTTTCGCCAGGCGCGCTTCCGTATAGCGCATCGCGGCAGCGGGATCACGGTCTACGGACCCAAAGTTTCCCTGCCCTTCGACCAAGGGATTGCGCATATTGAAGTTTTGGGCCATCCTGACGAGCGCATCATAGATCGAAGCGTCTCCGTGGGGATGATACTTTCCCATTACTTCCCCGACGATACGGGCGCTTTTTTTGTAAGCTTGATTATGAGAAAGGTTAAGCTCCAGCATTCCATACAGTATCTTGCGCTGAACGGGTTTTAACCCGTCACGGACATCGGGGATGGCTCTCCCGATGATGACCGACATCGAGTAGTTAATGTAGGCTTCGCTGAGCTCTTCTTCGAAAGGTCTATCGATAACGATGCTGGTATCTACTTCCACCGTATTTTTTTCGATTTCTTTTTTCATGATATGGCCGCGCCGGGTTGGATTTCGCCGTCAACCGTCAGCAACCGCATATTCACCCCGTCTTTTGCCGCGAGAAGCATGCCGAAAGATTCCATTCCCATCAATTTTGCCGGCTCAAGGTTGGCGATAACGATGATCCGCTTTCCCGCAAGCGCTTCGGCTTCGTAAAATTGGGCGATGCCGGCGATGATCTGCCGGGGCAGGGGTTCTCCCAGATCGACCGACAAATGCATCAATTTTCTGGATTTCTCTATCTTTCGCGCTTCCAAGACGAGCCCTACCTTCATCTGAACCAGCTTAAACTGATCGTAAGAGATGAAGAGCACATTTTCCGGTTTCTCCTCGACAGCGGCCGGCGCTTGCTTTTCGAGCGGCGCTTTCTCCGCCGCGTTTTTGGTATCTACGCCCGTCATGTGAATGACTTTGTTAAGCAGCTTGATGTCGATTCTCGGGAATAGGGGGTCGCCTTCCCTCATCTGGAAATCGTCGTGATTATCCCACAAAAAATACTCGAAAGTGGCCTTTTCCCAGCGTTCTAAGCCAAACCCCAACCGTTCGTAGATCCTTTGTGAGGTTTCAAACATAATCGGTTTTATCGCGACCGCGATGTTTCTTAATGCCTCGGCCAAATTCCACAAAACGCGATTCAACCTTCCCTTCTTCTGCTCGTCTTTCGCGAGTTTCCAAGGTTCAGTCATATCGATATACTTATTCGCGAATCCGATAAAGGTCCAAAGCGCTTCTAAGGCTTGGGTGAACTGATACTTATCCATCTTGTCGAAGTAGGTCGCCTTCATCGTCTCGAAAGCGGCTTTTAACTCGGCATCTTCTGCTTCCCCCATCGAATCGGGGTTGCGGTTTAACGTGCCCCCGAAATTTTGATGGCTCATCGCTGCCGTTCGGTGCAGCAGATTGCCGAGATCATTCGCAAGGTCGGCATTGATCCGCTGTATGAGGTGGTCTTCGGAAAAGTCTCCATCTTTTCCGAAATTGATATCTCGCAGCAGATAGTATTTCACGGCGTCTTTGCCGTAAGCTTCCATCAAGAGACGCGGGTCAATCGCATTACCTGCGGATTTGCTGATCTTTTCCCCGTTCACGGTTAACCAGCCGTGCGCGAAGACCTTCCGCGGCAACGGCAAATCCGCGGCCATCAACATTGCGGGCCAAATAATCGAGTGAAACCGGTTGATTTCTTTCGCGATCAAGTGTAGATCGGCGGGCCAATATTTTTGATACAAACCGGGGTCGTCAGTGTCGTAACCGAGCGCGCTGATGTAGTTTATCAAAGCGTCCACCCACACGTAGATCACGTGTTTGGGGTCGTCCGGCATCGGAACCCCCCACGAAAACGAGGTTCGAGAGATGCTCAAGTCTTTGAGCCCGCTTTTAATGATATTTAACATCTCATTTCGGCGAAAATCGGGTTCGACGAAAGAAGGGTTTTTTTCATACAGTTCTCTTAGAGGCTCTTGAAAAGCGGATAGGCGGAAAAAGTAGTTTTCTTCGGCTACCCAGCGCACTTCGCGTTTACAGGTGGGGCAGATCCGATGGCCATTTTCTCTGATCAGGTCTTCTTCGGTCCAAAAGGCTTCTTCATGTACGCAATACCATCCCTCGTAGATGCCTTTGTAGATGTATCCGCGATCAAACAACCTTTTAACGAAAGCTTGAACGACATAGGCATGTCGAGGTTCTGTTGTCCTGATGAAATCGTTATTCGATATATCCAAGTCTTTCCAAAGCTCCTGAAATTTGCCGGCCAGTTTGTTACAGAAGATCTGTACGTCCACTCCCGCTTTTTGGGAGGTCTCCAATATTTTTTGTCCGTGTTCGTCGGTTCCGGTCAAAAAGAAAACATCGTACCCGCTTAAGCGTTTATACCGCGTGATCATATCCGCGACGATGGTCGTATAAGCGGAACCGATATGCGGTTCTGAGTTTACGTAATAGATAGGCGTTGTTACGTAAAAGGTTTTCTTGTCCATCATGAATCCTCCGTCTTAGCAACAAAAAAATCGGAAATCCTTCATTTTCCGCCAAATTATACCACAAGCGCAGGCGTTTTTCTGCTTACAACGCTCTAAAGCCGAGCGGCGAAAGGCCTCGCGCAGAAATCAGAGTCCTCTTGCGCCTTTTACTTAATCGCTCCGACCGTTACGCCTTTCAAGAAGTATTTAGAGAAGGCAAAGAAAATGAGAATCATGGGAAGCGCCGCATAAGTTGCCCCGGACATCAGGAACGCGTACTGCATGGGCACCTCTTCCTGCAAAAGCGCCAATCCGGCCTGCAACGTCTTCATCTGTTGCGTGTTCGTGACGATCAACGGCCATAAAAAATCATTCCATTCGGCAACGAACGTAAATATCCCGAGCACGGCCATCGCCGGTAGAGAGATCGGAACGATGATTTTATAGAAGGTGCGCCATTCGCTTGCGCCGTCTATCTTTGCGGCTTCGATAATCTCCGTCGGAATCGACACCATAAACTGCCGCATGAGAAAAACCCCAAAAGGCGCGGCGACGCCCGGAAGTATCAGCCCCCAATAGGTATCGATCATCATAAACTTCGAGATCAGGATATAGAGGGGGACGAGGGTTACCTGTTTCGGAATCATCATCGAAGCGATGTAGATGGAAAAAATGAAATGACTTAACGGAAACCGTTTCTTCGCCAACGAGTATCCGGCCATCGTACAGAGCAACAGTTGGAGAAAGGTAACGCTGACCGCCACTATCGCGCTGTTCAACGTCCATCTGAAAATCAGCGGCCTTTGAAAAAGATCCTTGAAGTTCGCTAAAGTCGGGTTCTTCGGAAACAGTTCCGGGGGAAAGCGCATCGTTAACGACGCCGGTTTGATCGCCGTGATGACCATCCAATACAACGGGATGAAGGCTAACAACCCAAAAACCGTTAAAATGGCTAAAGATAGCGCTAATTTCGTTTTTTGCTTCACTTTCCAGAGTTGCATACCATTCCCCCTAATACTCGACGTTAGAACCCAACCATTTGAACTGCAAGAAACCCAAGAGCGCCAGAATGCCGAACATCACCATGGACATCGCCGAAGCTAACCCAAGATTATAATCCCGAAACGCTGTGGTATAGACCAGATATCCGATGCTGATCGTTGAGAACTCCGGGCCCCCTTGAGTCATGATGTAGATGTTCGAAAAGGTCTGGAAATTCGCGATCGTGCCCATGATGAGCGCGTACAAGATCGTCGGCTTGAGAAGCGGCACCGTGATTTTGGTGAAGACCTTCCAGGAAGAGGCGCCTTCGAGTTTGGCGGCTTCGAAATAATAGTCCGGTATAGAGGCCATTGCAGCTGACAGAAGGACGATTGTGGATCCGCCGCCCATAATAAATTGCATGAAAATCAAGGAAGGCATCGCGAGAAATTTGTTTCCAAGCCAGATTGCGGGAGTCATTCCGACTGATTTGACGAAATAGTTGAGCAGTCCGTACGTCGGGTTGAAAACCCAAAGCCAGATCATCGATACGATAACTGAAGAGGTGACGTGGGGGAGGTAATACAGAGCTTTATAAAAGGTCTTGATAGAATTCCGAAACGGGTGAAGCAAAACGGTTACGATAAGCGCTTTTCCCAGCCAAAGCGGAACAACTCCAAAGGTGTATAAAAACGTATTTCCTAACGCTTTTAAGAACAACCAATCCGAGAAAAGAGTGGAGAAATTTCCGAAACCGATGAACTCCTGAGAGAAAACGTTATAGTCGAAGAGGCTCAGATACACGCCCCATCCAACCGGAATGAGGAAGAACACGGTATACATACCGAAATGCGGCAGGACGAACAAATAACCGGCCCGTCCTTTCCAGACACGTTTCCATACTGTCATCCGTTCACCAGCCTAATCTTAAAAAGTAGGGGCGCATGGCCACGCGCCCCTTTTAGAAGGCGTAGGAAGAAAACCGCTTCCTCCGAAGAAGACCGCTTCCTCCGAAGAAAACCGCTTCCTCCGAAGAAAACCGCTTCCTCCGAAGAAGACCGGTTATTTCGCCTTTTTCAGTATCTTATCCGCTTCCGTTACAAACTCATCCAACGCTTTTTGGGGTGTCTTGGATCCCGCGAAGGTCGCTTCGAAAGCGCTGATAATGAATTTTTCCATCTGGGACCAAGGGAACTCTTGCGAACCGAAGAATGACATCCCGTATTTGTCCATAATCTCTCCGTAGGTCTTTACTTGCTTGTTCATATATGGGTCATTCAAGTACAGCTTTTTGTTCACGGATTCCCGAGCGGTCAGATACTGCAGCGTTTCTAATAAGGCGAGGTTCTGTTGATTTGTCAAGAATTTTACGAACTCGAAGACCATATCGCGTTTCGCTTGATCGTTCTGTTTGAAGATAATGAACCCGCTTCCGCTGGTATGGGCGACGGGGTCTTTTTCTTTCAGGTGGGGGAAGGGCGCGACGACCGGGTAAAACTGCTCTTTGAGCGTCCCGGCAAGAATGTACCGCGTAATCCGCCCGATCTCGTAAGGCCCTCCGAAACCAATACTCGTTCGATGAGAGTGGAAATTTCCAATGACATCGTAGACACCAAGGGCTTCCACGCCTTTCGGAGCGACTTTATGCTTGTTCACCAGATCCAGAACGAACTGAAGACCGGCGGCGGCTTCAGGGGTATTGAGCGTTACGGTCGTCTCGCCCTCGTCGCTTAAACGGCCGCCAAACGCGTACAAGAAGTTGATAATGTTATGGAGGTCCTTCGCGCCGAAACTGAGCGCATAATGATCGATCTCACCGTTGCCATCGGTATCCCAAGTGAGTTTTTTACAGATTTCGACGAACTCCTCCATCGTCCACCCTTCGCGAACGATCTGTCTCCAATCGATCTCGGCTTTGTCGAAATCGGGAGTATAGAGAAGCATCGAGGTTCCCATTCCATTCGTCCCAAAATTCCATGGCCAGATGTAGC
>CAZMHO010000098.1:8441-9529 GCA_964566085.1 uncultured Thermotogaceae bacterium
ATCAATCCTTCGTCCAGAACGACTTGGTAAAAGTCTTTCCAATCTTCTTCAGATAAATAGGAATCAATCGGTTCCAGCAACCCGTTTTTCGCCCATCGGCTATCCCATACGGGACCCTTGAAAAAATCAGGTTGCGTTTTCGTCGCGATCGCGGCGGCCATTTTTTGGGAATACTCCTGATTGCCAACCACAACATATTTTACTTCAACGTCCGGATGCAATCTCATAAACTCATCGGAAGCCCATTTTGGGTAATCTTCACTGGAAGGGGCTTTGTCTGACGGGAACCCGGGAGGGGCGATCCTCCAAGGGTTGATCCACCAAGTAATCGTCATCTTCGCCGAAAAAACCGACAAAGTCAATAAGGTAAGTAGCAGAACGAGAATCAGAATCTTTCGTTTTTGCATGCAAATCACTCCTTTCTGTTTGATTGTGGTCCGAATGATCCATCCATTGCGCTAAATGACTGGGAATAGAACAATGCCTATTCGTTTAATCGCGCCTGCTCCCAGAAAGAGGGTGCGAACAAAGCAATGCCTTACCTAAACGGCCAGCAAAGGAGACAGGGCATCCTGCAGCTCTCTGCCCCCGGTGAAAAGAATCGTGTGAATCCCTAACTTAGAGGCCGTTTCGACATTCTGAATCGAATCGTCGATAAAAAGGGATTCAGATGCCGATACGGCTTCCGATTGGATGATGTGTGTGTAAAAGCGCGGATCGGGTTTTGCCAAATGGATGATATTCGAGGCGTATACTTTCGGGAAGATATCGTAATCCCCTCTTTGGGTATGAACTTCGTAATGCGGGAGAATGGTGTTTGTGCCTGCGACAACGCGGAATTTCTTTTTTAGCCGATCGATGACTTCTATCGTTTCGGGAATCGGAACCGGATTAAAGAACCGGGTCCACAAATCTTCGGGAGACCGGTGATGGTACAAGTGCTGAAATGTTTTCATATAGTACTCTTGGCTGATCAGGCCGAGCTGAAGGCCTTGAATGCCGCTTAGGGTCGCGTATTCCATAAACTTTCGGTACGATAGCCCAAGCTCCTGGGCGACGGGCCTTCCGACGCTCGTCTGACCGTATAC
>CAZMHO010000099.1:0-7935 GCA_964566085.1 uncultured Thermotogaceae bacterium
ATTTGTACAACGTCGTCAAAGTCAGCCACTCCTTGGGAAGCGAAGTGAAGCCCGGTGATCTTCTCTTCTTATACCACCCGCAGGACGTCGCCTTTCCGTATCATGTCATGATGTACACGGGAGAGGGCTTCATTTATCATACCGGTGGGTCGGACGTTTCGGAAGGGGATGTTCGGCTTTGGAAAACGGAGGAGTATATGAGAGCGGCTCCGCTAACGTGGCTTCCGGTCAAGGAAAATCCGAACTTTCTGGGGTTTTTCCGTCTTAAAATATTGAACGACACTCTTTCATAGGGGGGATATTATGAAAAACGGTGTATGGCTCTTTCTTTTGCTTATCGCGATATCGGGCATCGGTTTCGGCTACGTCTCTACGGACAGAAACGACATCCTTTATCCTTACCAGTCCTATTCGTTTTGGGTGTACGACGAACCGAAGGGCGTAACCGTCAACTTGTATTACATCGGTCCCACGCTCCAAGATTTCTTGGGCGAGTTCAAACGCGACTTCTTGAAAAAACCGCTCAAACAAGCTGATCAAGCCGTTTATTTCGAAGGAGTCAAAACATGGAAGCGTTTGGAGGTTCCTTCCGGATATTTTGAAAGACCGGGGAGTTACCTCCTTGAATTCATCTCAGAAAGCGAGAAAGACTATACTCTCCTGCTCAAGACAAACGTGAACGGCGCTTTGGTGAGCATGGGCGAATCCGTCTTTCTGAAGCTTTGGGATAACATCGAGGGAAAGGACGTTCGATTCACACAGATCCTCACGGGGTATACTTCCCCGAAACCCTTACAAGTAGCTCCTTCTACAGGTATCATCGAGATCGAGAAAACGAAGATTGCCGAAGAGACGTTGTTTATCGAAACCCCTTTCGGGATTTTGTTCCTTTCGGACTCCCTCCGCCAGGAGGACGCGCAACGAGACCCTTTGATTTTCCTGACCGACCGCCCTTTATACCGTCCGGGAGATATGGTGCAGGCAAGAGCGGTCTTATTAGACTCTCAAACAGGGGAATTGCTCGCCCACCGTTCCGTTGAAGTCGTGATCGAGGACCCGCTGGGAAGAGAAAAGATGAAAAGCGTCTTTCAGTCCGATTTGTGGGGAGGGATCAGCTTTATATACGATACCTTCCCGGATGATACGCGGGGGCACTATACCGTCAAGATTCGATTCGAAAAGGAAGAGAGCGTACGGTACTTCGAATTGGCGGACTATGCCAAGCCATCGTTTACCGTGAACGCCGCGCTTCAAAAACCGGTTTACGCCCTCGACGAACCGATAGGCCTGCGGGTGGAAGCCAAATACTACTACGGGCAAAGCGTCTCTGACGCGAATCTCCATATGCACGTCATCGGACTTTCGGAAGATTACGATGACGAATCCGAAAAGATCCTGGACAGCCGGGTTTTTCCGGTTAAAGATGGGGTCGCTTCCGCCACGCTGCAAATCCCGCGAGACAAAAAGCAAAACGTGCAGGTCACTTGCACGGTGGTAGACCAGACCGGCAGAGAGATCGAAGACACTGCCTTTTACCGGTATATTCCTTCCGATGTCGAGATCGCCTTCAAACTCTCGAAGTATTGGTTACCCTTCGGGCAAACGGTAAACGGAACCGTTCAGGTCAAGAGCCTGCTTCCACAGGCTGACGTGAACCGTGCGATGATCCTGGAAATCTTCTATGACGACACGCTCGAAGCGTCGTCCACCGTGTACGCCGATCCGAACGGCGCATATCAATTAGCCTACGAACCCAAGAAACCGGGGTCCTACCGGTTTCGTTTGACCGATGGAAAATATCCGGCTTACTCGGTGGAGCGGTCCTTGTTCTCCTACGCCTCCACCTATACCTATCGAACCGGGAAAGAGCTGGACGTCTTCACGAATCTGGAAACGGCCAGCCCGGGGGATCAGATTATCTTCAATGTCGTCTCCTCATTCCCGACGCTGAGTGTATTAGCCCTGATCGATGATGGCAACCAGGCCAGCATTCGCGAGATAAAACTCAAGAACGGCAACGGTCAAATTTCTTTCTACGTTTCTGAAAAAGTCAACGCCTCTTCCTTGAGATGCCGATTTGTGTCCTTTTACGGATCAAAATGGTTGACGAAGTATCTGTCCGTTCCCGTAGACTTGAGCCATCGGCAAGCGACTATCCTGATTCGGGCGCCCGGGGAGACCAAACCGGGTGAAACCATTCCGCTCGAAGTCCAGCTTTTAAACAGAGAGCAAAAACCAATTGAAGGGGCCGTCACCTTGGGGATCCTGGATCAAGCGGTTCTCGATCTTTACGGAGATGATGATTGGGAAGGACTATTGAGCGCGCTAACCAATCCTCCCCTCCGATACGGTTTTTACTATTTCAATGACTCCTACTATTACTACCGCCTAAGAAATGTCCGATCTTCAGAATATGTCTATGAAACGGCGGAGACGCTGGCGCAAACGAAACAAGCCGCGACGAACCGTTCCGTGAAGGTTCGCACGAAATTTTCGGACACGGCTTTTTGGACACCGTTGTGGGTCGTTTCCGGTAACGATAAAACGGAGATTACCTTGCCCGAGGACCTGACGACTTGGAGCGTGCGCGCGATGGCTTTCACGAAAACGGGTTTAACGGGATATGCCAAAACCAAGATTCTCTCCACGCTTCCGGTGACGGTCAATCCGGTATTCCCGAAGTTCCTTCGATCAGGGGATCAGACACGTGTCGGCCTGCTGGTCGGAAACAGTTTAGGCCAAGAGGAGGCCTTCAAGGTGTTATTAGGATTGCCGTCAGAATCGCAAAGCGAGGTCTTGGAACAAACTGCGGTCATACCGGCGAAAAGCAGCCGTGTCTTCTGGTTTACGATCACGGTTCCGGATGTGGAAGAAGAGAAGTCTCTTGCCTTTTCCCTCAAAGCCGAAGCCGTCTCGGCTTCCGATGCGATGGTGCATGTTATACCCGTGAAGCCTGACACCTTGACGATTCCGACGGGTCAAAGCGGTCTATTGAGCCTTGATAACCAATCGATCGCATACCAAGCGGAGACGGAAACCCGATTGTCGCTGACGATCAGCGCAGACATCTCGGGAGAGCTGATCGAAGCCTTGCGGTACTTAATCCGTTATCCCTACGGATGCGTCGAACAAACCGTCAGCTCATTCCTACCGGCAATCTTGGCCCGACACCTGCTCGAAGAACGGCCGGAAATCAAAGAGCAAGAACCGTTCAGCGAGATCCCGGAAATCATTCGAAACGGCGTCCAGAGGTTGTACGGCTTGCAAAACTATCAAGGAGGATGGGGGTGGTGGGCAGGGGGGTCTTCAGATCCTTTCATGACGGCCTACGTCCTATACGCCTTCGACAGGTTGAAAGAAACCGGATACCGTTTGAACGAAGACGTCGTGGCGATGGGGGTGCAAGCCCTTAAAAACGTTATAAAGCAAGCGAAAGAGTATCAGGCCTTCTGCTATTACGTGATCAAACTGTTCGACCCGGAGTATCCCTTGCTCTTAACGGCCACCGAAAGCCTGGAGACGAAGCTCTTTTTGGCGTTGTCTTTCGTCAGGATGGGGGAAATCTTGGCGGCGAACACGCTGCTGAAAGAGATTATCGTGCAAGGGACGCGGACGGCTCCGTTGTTCTATATGCGGTTTGAAAAGGACGGCTACTTCATGAGTTCCTTCCAGAAAAACGCCCTTCTGTTATCTTTGATGAATGCCCTCGGGTACACGGGCACCGAAAAGCAAGGGATAATCCTCTACCTCTTCAAAAACCGGACGGGGGAGTATTGGACGTCCACCAAAGACACGTCCTTCGCGGTGATGGCCCTCGCGGGGGATGAGCTTCTATCGGATCAGTACGCTTGGCAGGTGGAAGGCAATCTCCCCGACTATGTTCCTGATTTATCCCAATACAAAAGGAACCTTCTGAAGGGGGAAAGCGTCACCATCCCGATCCGGTTGCACGCGGGCGACTCTCTTGAAATCAAATTGGGCGCCACGCAAGGGTTGCTCTGGAAGTTAACCGGCGAGGAAACGTGGAAATTAGAGGAACATCAGACGAAGACCCCTGAAAATAGATTTTCACGCGAATTAGAGAAGCTGTACGGATTAACGAGCTATACGTATCAAGATAAAGACCAAATCGACACCTACCGTTTCGACATGTATCTCCCGTGGGATGCGCCTATTTTGCCGGGTGTTATCGCGCAGAAGGGAATTCCCGTAGACATCGACTCGGTCGTTCTAACGAATTATGAACTGGTATACGCCTACACCGACCGTAATCAGAAAGATGTTTACCAACTCTTTGTAAACGGTCACGATACCGGGCTTTCCTTCGGGGAAAACTGCAGGGTTCTCGGTTTTTACCCCGATCATCTCGTTCTGAACTCAAATCCATGGTTAGGCTATGACGGTCAGTACTCACTCTATTTCGTCACGAACCGTACGGTTTTGAAGGTTGGAGACAAGGTGCGCCATCGATTCCTGATAAACAACGCCGAATCGCTTGCTTATTCGGTGTTGGAGGATTCGATACCTGCTGCCTTCATGCAAGCGGAAGGCGAGTACTCTTTTTATGAAGGCAAGTATTTCGGTTACGGATCCGACTGGCTTTGGTATACACACAAAGAAGACCGCTACGACCGTACGGCCGCATTTTACAGCTCTCTGAGCAAAGGAAACACAAACGAAAAATTCTATTATACGATTACAACGGCGGGCACCTTCCGGGTTCCCCCGGCCGTGCTTTATGAAATGTACGATCCTTCAAGCGTATACGTGACAAGCGGTTACACTATCCACGTCCAAGAATAGAGGAACCAGATAATACCCGCTCCAGGCGAACGTGCGTTCGGAGCGGGTATTTTTTTGTCAACGAGCTTTCCGAACAGAGCGATCCGCACCATCGGGTTCCGCCCCAGGTAACGATTTTCGATCAATCTTCTAACTTCGACCCGTTTTGTGATATGATAAGGGTGTTTCTATCTTATCGATATGGTTTGTGAGAATTCTAAAGGGGGGTTAGAAGATGGATGTCTTAGCTATCGTCCTTTCTTCTTTGGCGTGTTTCTTTATTTTGATGGGTAACTTTAAGATCTCCCGATTGGGGGAAGAACAAGAAAAGCGTTTCCGGGAAAACGAGTTCACTACAGGAAAAATTCTTCAGGAACTGCAAAACCTTCGGTGTGAATGGAACGCAAAAGCGAAGGAACTTCATTCGGAGCTCTCTGAAGCAAAGACAGAAATGGAGGATCGCTTGGGAGGAAGAGCGGTTGCTTCCGCTGTTTCGGAGCGGGTTGATTTCGAAAACGGAATCTCCCGTCTCGACAAACGTTTGGATCTGATCGAGCGAACCATCAAATCGTTGGAAGAGACTGTCGGGCCCCATGTGATGAGGACTTTGTCCCAGGAGAAGAGGGGGCCAAACGGTGGCTTCATTCCAACCGCATCGGAGCTTTCTTTGGTCGAAAAAATAAAACAAAAATATTTGATGTTGTCGACCGATGAAAAGCTCTTTCTCAACAGCCTATTCCGCAAAGAAGATTCCGAGTGGCATAAGACGGAGGACCTCGGCTTGGACGGTTCCACAGCTAAATTTCTAATACCGATGATCAGTCGAAAGATGGTCTTCGCTGGCGTGCCTTTAATAAAGATGAAAGATGTGAATGGGACCATGAAAGTCTTATGGGGAGAAGGGTTGAAGGAAGAAGACATTTTAGATATCACCGAAGTATTTTCGAATGAGGTTCGCGTTTAATGTCCACCTTTGAAGAAGAGATCATCCGATCCCTCCGGAACGGATCCGACCTTCCCTTTGGCGCCGCTTGCCGTATCCTGAAGGGGCGGGATCGCGAACTGAACATTCTACGGAAAGATATCGAATTCGTCGCTTCCGGAGGGAGTGCCATCCGCGTGCTCATCGGCGATTATGGCACAGGGAAGTCCCTCCTTGGAAGAACCGCGTTGGAATTGGGGCTTGAATCCGGGCTGTTGCCCATCTATGTTTCCGAACCCCCACTTTCTAAACCGGTGGAACTGTACCAAGCCATCATCAATGGCATGATCACGCCCGAGTTCGCTGGTGATTCCCTGTTTTACCTGCTCTCCCAATGGGCGGAAAATGTAATCCGCGAAATCGAAAAAACTGGCTTGACGAGAGGACAAGACGTTTTATTCAAGGAGCGGATCACCCAAAAGATTCTGGACTTCGAGTTCACAAACGATTTCAATATGGCGATCTCAGCCTTTATTGAAGCGCATCTTTCCGGCATAGAGGATCAGAAGAAGAAAATCGTAGACTGGATGTCCGGGCGGAAAGTGAACTATTGGGACTTGAAAGCGATAAAGATCAGCCGCCGGGTTGAAACCAAGGAAGAAAGTCATCTCTTCATCAAAGATATTTTAAAGTTATCACAAGCGATCGCCTATAACGGTGTGCTTATGGTCTTCGATGAGCTCGAACTGATGCAAAACCTGCCTTCGCGAATCACGTTTAAAGGGTACGAAGCTTTGCGGGAGATATTGGACATGATCTCATCAAAAGATTTACCGCATCTCTATTGCATCATGTTGGGAACGCCCAATTGGTTCGAAAACCCCGATCGCGGCGTGAAAAGCTATTTGGCGCTGTACGACCGTTTGAAAACCGAGGTATCGGTTACGACCGAATCCACGGTTCAGACGCTGTCGCTCGTTAACCCCGACATCTTCGATCCGCTTTTCATAGACTTATCCGCGATCTACGCGGCCGCTTACGGTTACGACCCGAAAACTACCGTCACCCCGGTACTGAAAGAAGCGGTTAAAACCCGTTTGAGCTCTCCGTTCCACCAAGGCCAATTCGTGGAGATGCGTCAAGTTGTCAAAAGCTTGATCGAATTCTTCGATCTGTTAAAGGATGGCGCTTCCGCAGAAAAGGCGTTGCAGATTATCGAACCTTCCGCTCGCTCAGAGAAGGAAGGCCAAACGCAAACGGCGGACTTTTGGGGTTGATTGACGCGCACCTTTTTTAACCCGCTGCTTTAGAAACAATCGAATACTCAGCCCTTTCTATATATCTGATTCTTCGGATTGTAAAATTATTCTTTGGCGAATCCGAATCGTTCGCGTATAATACAACTATTCAAGGATAATTGGGGGGCGGACGTATGAAGATCGCGATGAGGATATTGTTGCTGATTGTGGCCGTATTAGCCGTATTTGCCGTAGTGCTTCTTATCGTCAAGGTATCCAACGACGAAATCCGGAGAAGCGCCAATCGAGTCGTCGAAAGCGCAGATACCGTTAACAACGACTTTCTTCTGTATATGCAAGTGCGCGAATTTGATGAAGCGGTCAGACTTCTCACGCGAGAAGCCTTTCAGATCGGATACTTGCAGAAAGACGACGCCGTGAGCTCCTTGAAAGCGCAGTTTGACAACCGATTGCCACTCGTCCTCCAAAAGGCGAACGCGCTGAATTCCCCAACGATTCTTCAGTCGATTCAAAAAATCGGCGGATACACAAACGACTTGACGAAGTACAAGAGGGATGAACTAAGGAGTTTGGCGCTCTTGGACCAGTACCGTGTCTATATCGTAAGCGAATTGCAAACTTCCTTTTCAAAGAACGCATCAAGCGTCGACGGGTTCTTAACGAGGGACTCTGAACGGTACGACGAAGCCGTCCGAAAACTTAAAACCCTCATGGAGCAATCGCTTTCAGCCCCCGAAAATGAACGCGTTCAAACCTTCAAAAGCGCTTTGAAATCCGAAGCGGTGGTCGAAGACCTGAGCTTGATCGAACACGAAACCCTTTGGGAATCGGACCTCCTCAGCGAACAGATTCGACACGCCTCCTTCTCCAAACTCATGATCATGCGCAGAGAAATCGGGCTGCGAGAGGGAGACATCTACTCTCTGGAAGAAAGCCCCGATGATCTATTTAAGCATTTGCGGGAAGAACTCA
>CAZMHO010000099.1:7945-9471 GCA_964566085.1 uncultured Thermotogaceae bacterium
GGATGAAGAAAAAATGCAAAAGGCACTGGTCGAAAGAAGTATGCGAAACTACGAGTCAACTTTGTCGAGCTATATTGATTTACTCATCTCCACCAGCTTTATCGGGGCAGAGATCTCTCTCAACAACGATTCGATCTACAAGCTTCAGGAGGCCATCGAAACGCTTCGTTCGCGCTCATTGGAGCTCGTGAACCAGAAGATCAACGGCGAAATCGAAGCGATCAGCCGTTCGCTGAGCGCTTTATTTGCAGAGGAACAGGAAAAAGTGGAAATCGCGATCAAGAATATGAAAGCCGAAGGTCAGAGTACGGTCGCAACAACGGACAGCAGCGGGAAAAAGATACTATGGCTGCTTCTGTTGGCGATCGTGATCACCGCGCTGTCTTTCCTTTATATCTACGGGCTTTTCCGGCTACTGATGAAAAAGCTCATTCCCGTCGCCGAAAAGATGAAAAAGCTCGACTTTTCCGGAGCCATCGACTTCAAGCGTTCCAAGGATGAACTCGGTATGATCATGAGCAGCTTTGAAGAAGTGGTCCACACCATGAAAAAGACCGTAGGCGAGGTTTCGGAAGCCGCGCAAAAGATACAGATAGAGTCCGAAACGGTGGTGTCTTCGGTCGAAGAAAACTCCGCCACAGCAGAAGAAATCTCTTCTAATATGGACGAAATGAACAAAAGCATCGAACAATCCGTAGAAGAGCTGGGGAATGTGGCCAAGCAAACGATGTCTTTGGTTGCCAACAGCGGGGAAACAGGCAAGAAGGTACAGAAAAACGTCCTCGAAACAGAAATAAACCTTCAAAACTCCGATCAGAACAAAAAGAAGATCGACATGATCGTTAGTCGGGTCGAAGAGGTCGGCACGGAGATCTCCGGGACGATGAAAGACATCTTGGTACTAAAAAGTATCACACAGGAGATCGAAACCTTCGTAGAGGGAATCTCCGGAATCGCGGAACAAACAAATCTGCTGGCTCTCAACGCCGCGATCGAAGCCGCCCGCGCCGGTGACGCCGGAAGAGGGTTTGCCGTCGTAGCCGACGAAGTACGCAAACTTGCAGTCGAATCGAACAAAATGGTAGGAGATATCCGTCAACGCATTTCTGTCATCACGCAACGGGTCGATCAAGTCGTTGAGCAGTCCGAGACCCACGTGAGCGGGATGGAAGAGGTACTATCCGGCATCAAAGTGGTGTCGCAGGAAACGAACGTGCTCACCGAAACGCTCCGGACCAGCCAACGCTTTATCAGAGACTTCTCCTCCTTGTTGGAACAACAGAACCAAGAGATAGGAGCCGTTTCCAGGCAGTCGGAGAAGATTGCGGAACGGTTCGAAGACGCCTCCCAAACGATCAAAGGACTCAACCGATCGGTGAAATCCACCGCCGACTCGATCGGCGAGTTAGCGCAATCCGCTCAGGCCTTATCCGAGATCGCCGTAAAATTGGATAATCGGATGAAAGATTTCAAAGTATAGGCACGTTTACGAACATCGCGCCATAAGCCGGCTTCAGGTTAGTGTC
>CAZMHO010000100.1:0-9427 GCA_964566085.1 uncultured Thermotogaceae bacterium
ATGTTCCGAGAAAGAATGTCCGTTTCGCTTTTTCCCATATTTCATCACCTCCTGAGAGCGGATCGTAAGATAAAGTATCTTACTCCGCGACGCGTGTTATTGTCAAACGAAGGCAACGATTGGGGACTCCCTTTCAAAGGGTTATCGCCCAGTAACGAACAGGACTGCGAGATTCTCCAATATCAAAGCGCCCTGGAAAGCTCAACTTTCGTTGGGCTCCTTTTCTTTTATATGCGTTTGCGACAAAACGAACGCGTTAGCAGGAAAGTGTGGCGCTCCCCCCGACGGATGCTTCCGAACGCCCGCCGTCTCTTAAGAAGGGGTGTGCCCAACTGGAGTTTCACCTACGACACAGCCGTAGCTCGGGCTCCCTTCGGGGGAACGCGGCAAAGAGCGGCGTACCCGCTTGCCAACCACCGGAATTAATCGAACCCTGGATCTCGGGGTCGTTAACATCTACTTAACCCCGCGATTTTCAGACGGGGCCCACCGCGATAACCCGCACGATGATCGCGGCGTTAGCGACCCATGTTTTCTCGAGGGCGAGATGCCCCCGCTGATCCGGTTTCTAAAACAGGGGCCGGCAACGATTGATTCTCCCCTACGAAAAATCAAGACCTTGCGAATCTGTATGATCAACGCGTTTTAAGCCAGTCGATCCAAAATTGCGCGAGTCATGCCTGATTTCGGAATTTCTTTTTTTCCGTTCGCAAAAATTCGGGGTCGCGGGTACGATCGCAGTTTTCGTCTCGTATCTTAGGACTAAATCGCTGTATAGAAACTCTGCCGCTTCTTTCTCGACTGAGTAGAGTATCCTTAATATACCGCTACGGGTAGGCGGAACGAAAAAGCTTGTTCGATCGCGCCGGCGAGTTTTCCATTCCAATTCTGTTCTTTCAGAAACTTCCCCATGCGTTTTCTTTTCCGCACGCGCGACCCATTAACAAGCGGTGTCACTCCCGAATATTACTCAGACGAATCGAGTAACCCTACCCTCTTCTCGAGTGGAAAAGGTATTCTGCTAGTTTGAAATTCCGAGAATGTCTCGTGTTCCCACCCCCTCTTTCAACAATCAAGCTTCTTTCTTAAAAACCACACGCTGGTTCTCGCGCCTCTTCGTCATTATGCTTCACGGAAACAGTCGTACCCTACGGGCGTGCAAAATTCTGCGCGGGAAGCGGGGAACCTTGTTTTTTGCCTGAGCCCGAAATCGGATGCTTCAAGATCATCCTTCCGCTTTTGCAGTAAATCGGATTTTCTCGTTCATTTCTTTACTGTAAGGCTCTTACCATGGTATAATTTCGTTATCTTAACCGGTTTTTACGACCGCATCTTCGTGAACGAATACCGACTTTGTTTCCGTTTTTTAACTGCGGCTCATTGAGAATCCAACGATCGTATTGTACAAAAAACTACTCGGATTTATCGAGGATACGGAGAGCGCGAATTACATACTAACCGCTGGAAACAAGCTCTATATTCATCTTTGTCGCCAGTAAGGGGGATTTTTGATGAAAGGAAAGTCTTCTACGTTTGCTTTTCTAATGATTGGTTTCAGTCTGATGATGGCGCTCGCGGGCTGCATTTTTCGATTCGTCATCACCCCTCCTGCGATCGCGCTCATCGCGCCGGCGGATAACGCCTCAGGGCAACCGCCCGCACTTCTCCTCACCTGGGAAGCGACCCCGGGCGCAGCCCAGAACGGTAAAAAAATAGAAGTCGTGATCGTCGGGTTCCGCGTCTATTTGGCTGAGTTCGACAACGCTTACGGAGAACCGGAAACGGCGACGGGCAAAGAGATTGAAAAAACCGGGCTGAACTGTCATACGAGATACAAATGGAAGGTTGTGGCCGTCCAGTCTGACGGACAAAAAACGGAGAGCGAAGAAAGGAGCTTTACGACAGAAGAGCGCTATGAAGCGCCCGAGATATCTCTTCTGACACCGGAGGAAGGGGAGGTCATCGCAGAAACGGAGCTGACGGTCACCTGGGAAGCAACCCCGGGCGCCGAAGTGATGGCGGCGCAAAGGGACAGCGACCTGGCGGGTTATCGTGTCTACGTGACAGCAGACGGGCAACCCTACGGAGAACCCTACGAAACACAAGAGAAATCCTTTACGCTGACCGAACTGAACGATGATACGCTGTATCGATGGAAAGTCGAAGTCGAGCAATCCGACGGACAAACAACGATTAGTGAAGAGCGAACGTTTTTGATATCAGAGGTTCAATACGGGGCGCCGCAGATCGCGTTACGAACGCCCGTGAATTGCGCGACGAACCAGCCGAGAACGCTGACGCTCACGTGGGTCGCGACGCCGGGAGAACAAATGAACAATGGGGGGCGGGAAAACGCGATTGAAGAATACTGGGTCTATTTCGCAAAATGCTGCGAAGAATACGGTGAACCGCAACGGGTTACAGAACCGCGAATAGAAAAGCGCTTATTGTGTTACGGCGTTCAGTATAAATGGAAAGTAGAAGCGGTGCAATCGGACGGAAAACGGACGACAAGCAGAGTAAGGAGCTTCAGGACGGTGGACCGAGAATACGGGGCGCCCGAAATCGCGCTCATCTCCCCCGCCAGCGGAGCGACAAACCAGGCGACAGAACTGACGTTGACGTGGCTAGCGACGCCGGGAGCGCAAACGAATACTGGGGAGCGCGCGGTAACCGTTACCGGATTCTATATCTATTTCGCAACCGACACAGGGAATTACGGGACCCCTGAAAGCACAACGGCATCCCTGTATCACTTCACCGGCCTGGCTTACGGCACAACCTACAAATGGAAAGTGGAAGCGGTACAATCGGACGGAAAACGAGCGATGAGCGCGGAACAGACGTTAACAACGCAAGCGGGACAGTACGCGACGCCGACCATTGCGTTCATTTCACCCTTACCCGGGGCTATGGATCAGGGCTTACGCGTGACGATCACCTGGAATGCGACGCCGGGAGCGCAAATGGACACCTCCCCGCGCGCCGTCGACTTCACAGAGTTCAAAATCTTCTATGTGAAAACGGGGGAAGACTATCCGGCCTCCCCTGCAACGACAACCGCCTATACCTATGAGTTGACGAGCCTGGCGTCGAATACAGAGTACAAATACAAGGTTCAAGCCGTGCAATCGGATGGGAAAACCGGAGAAACGCCTCAAGCGACGTTCATGACAGGAAACAGAGTCGTGAAGAGGTATGATCAAGATTACGTATTTCAGAAAAGCTATGACGTCCTTAGCACAGCCGTGGACGAAGCGAATAATAAAGATATTATCGAAGTGGACGGCGGGACAGAGTTGACAAACGAAACGGAACAAATCGCGATCGCAGGGATGGAAGTGACGCTGCGTTCAAGCAATGAAACCCCGTTTATCATTGATATGTTGGGGCTGGACAGAGTATTCGAAATCACGGACGGTGCTTCCGTCACGATGGACCGGTTGGTTATAACGGGGGGAGCCACGGATGTGGGCGGCGGACTCTATATTAGCGCCGCATCCACCCTCACGACACGACACGCGACGATCACATCGAACACCTCGACGGGGGACGGCGGGGGCGTGTTCGTGTATGACGCGACTTTCAACGCCAATACCGGGACGTTTATCGTTGCCAATACCGCGGCATTACACGGTGGTGGCGCGTCCGTCCACATAGGGACGATCAACGCGGAAGGCGCCACGATCGCTTCGAATACTGCGACCGACGGCGGTGGGGTGAGCGTTTATTCGGGAACCTTTAATACCGAGCACACGACGATCGCTTCGAATACCGCAGCTAAGGGTGGTGGCGTGTACGTATCGGAGGGGCTATTCAACGCCAATACGGGGACTCTGATCGCCGCTAATACCGTAACGGAACAGGGTGGTGGGGTGTACATCTTATTCGGAGCGATTCACGCTTCGAACACAACGATCGAAGAGAACACCGCATCAAATTGCGGCGGCGGGGCGTACGTCTTTAGCGGAACTTTCAACGCCAACGCGGGGACGCTTATCGCTTCCAACGCCTCGGTAAATGCAAACGGCAGCGAAGGCAAAGGTGGTGGCGCGTGGGTAGGTTTCTTTGGGATCTTTAGCGCATCCGAAACAACGATCGAGGAAAATATCGCGAATAACGGCGGTGGGGTGTATGTTGATGTATTCGGCACTTTCAACGCCTTCGGTACGACGATCGCTTCGAATACGGCGCTTTACTCGCCGCAAGGAGAGGTCGTCGCGGGCGGCGGCGGCGTTTATGTCTACGAAGGCACCTTTACAGCTTCTGACAGTACGCTCATCGCATCGAATACAGCGAATTCCTGCGGAGGCGGTGTGCTTTTTGACAGGAATTTCGGTTCTTGTATATTTAACGCGAACAGCGTTACCATTCGTGGGAACCAAGCGAGAGACAGACAAGGCGGGGGGATTTATTTGTATGCGGTCGCACAAACGTTTGGCGCGCCGTGGAGCGGGACGGGCTCAAGATGGAACGCGTTTTCCGTATCCGATACCGGAGTGATCAGCGATTCTCCGGTTGTCCCGTCGGACCCCGTGCAGGTTTACGATAATATCGCTCCGAACGACGCAGTCTCCAGTCAGATGTGGCGGCCTTAGAAAAATCAGAAAAACGAAGCAAGAACCGATCCGAAAACGTGAGTCTGAGGGTTCATGCGATAAAAGCGGTACCGGGATCACGAACATTCGTACCCGGTTTCAGCTCTGTTTACCGACCTAAACGGACCACGCCTCGTCCAAGGATTGAGAGGGTATGAGCGGATTTAAAACCTCAAGGGGGTCTTCTCCCGATCTTTCCGTTTCAAAACCCCTACGAGTCTCGGAGGCTGGGATTCCCTGATCTGGCAGAATACCGAAAAAACGCGCCCCTCTTTTACGAATCGATTCTCTTCCGAGAACCCGGTTTGACATAAGGGTATACTTTCTTTACAGAGGGGGCAGTCGTTTTTTCGTAACTCTCCTATTCCGCCCTGACCGCCATAGATCGCTGTCTCGCTCTTCATGGTTATGTTTTGCGTCAGGCTTTGAGTAGAAGAAGCAGTTCCTTCAGCGTATAGACTCGGTTCCTCTCGTACCTGGGCGCCCTTGTTCCAGTATTTGATCGATGAACAGAGATAACTCTTCCTCGAACAAAAGGGAGTTATTCCAGGGTATTTCGTGTCGTTGCTGAAAGCATCTCGCTATTCCTCGGTTCAGTGGGTAACCCATCACTTATGACAAGAAAGATACTATGTTAGTAACATATTTATCCTATTACCGACATATTCTCTGTGCCCCCCTCCTAATGCGATCTTCCACTACCCCTTTTTTCTATCATTACGACATGGGTTGTCGGGTAGAGATTTATACTTTTGCGTCGTTCTCAAAGCACCACCCCGTCAGCCTTCGGCTGCCACCCCTCCGAAGGAGGGGAATTCGTCATAATTTTGCGAGCAAGATAGGGTATCATCCTACCGCCCCTCCTTTGGTTCTATTCCCCTCCTTCGGAGGCAAAATAAAAAACCGATGCCTCTGCCTTAGCAGAAGTCATCCGCTTTGTAAGCGGTTTCGGCGCGCCGTGGGAGAACTTCTTTCCCGAATTTTGTTATAACACCGATGCATTCTTCTTTCAAGAGGAATGCTTGGCTGACGGCGAAAGGTAGCTAAACTGTAAACGGCAAACCATGCGAGCGTCAATACACGCGCGGATTATTCGCTCGTCCTAGAAATCTCGGGTACTCAATACGCAAATAACCGGTATTCATCGTCATTCCAGTACGCGAATTCTTTCATCCGGCTAACGGGAAGGTTTTCCACATCGGCTCGCGAATTTGGGTCCGCCGGCAGTCCAAACCCTTGAATGACCCGGGTTATCGCGCAAAAACCGCATCACTTCTTACCAACACCGCTTCGTATCTTTGCGGGATTCGCCGATCGGATCGGGCAAGATGACGCAGCCAAAAGCGCTTAACCCTTCTTCGATACGCGTTTGTTCCTCACTTATTGTGGCACCCAATCAGCCGACTATGCGCTTTCAAGAAAGCGGCCATTTTCTGAGAGAGGGGGGAATAATTCTACCTTTTACGACACGAGTGTTTGTTTCGAAACCATGATTCCTTGCATACTCTTTTTAAGCAAATCAGGAATCCTTTACGCGGGAATGTTTATCGTTATGATTCTGCACGAATTGATATGCTATAATCCGGTAAACGGACACAAAGCAGGTGAAAGCGATGTTCACGATGCCGGAAACGAAACCCTGTGCCTTGCCGGAAAGAATCGGCAAAGCCAGGAGATCGTCGCGCGACGGAAGAAAGGAAAGACAGCCTTTCTCCAGCGACCGTTCGATATACTTTGGAGTTGTCCGGAATGCTATGTGATTCCTTGGAAGAGTTTATCGAAAAAACGCCGGAATTCGGGAGGTTTTACCGATCGATCAAAGGCCTGAAACTGGACATGACCGAATTGGACAGGAGAAAAAGCGGACCCGATCTCGCAGGGAAGCACCGGATTCCGACGCGCCATCGCCAAAGACTAGGCCTATGAACTGGTATTTTGGAGATTGTGCCAAGTCGAAATCGACCACTTCGTCCCGTACATCCAAAGAGAAATCCGCCAAGAGAGGGGAAGACGAACGATGAAAAGGGGAAGTTCCGGGAATACCTGGTGTGGGAACAACTCAGAAAGTCATTCAACCTGAAAGAGAGCGCAGAAATCGGGATAGACCTAGTCCTCAAGCCGAAAACCCACTTCGCAGCCTACTCGCAGAACGGGTACGCCGCCTCCGCAAAGGGACTTCTCCAATCGAACGGGGGCTACCTGGTTCAAGACGGAATAAATTGGGTAACAAAACGGAAACAGGCGTTGGATTAGAAACCCCAGCGAAAGAACAGTAAGTTTTCGGTATTGTCTTTGTAGGAGCGTAGAATTTTCGCCCGCATTATCATGCGAGAAAAAATCGGGTATCCAACCTGGAGGTTCGCGGATAGGAGATAGAAAACTGTGGCGCTTCAAACTGGGCACATCGAAAAATGGTCGACCATGGGTTTTATAGAGGAGGGAACCGTATGAAACGACTTTATGCGCTGCTATTCGTATTATTTCTGTTTATAACGTTCGCCTTCGGTTGCAGCAGCTTTTCGAGTAATGCTGAGCGGATGATTCGGGGGATGAACTTTGATTTTTCCGGCAATCCGCCCCTGACGTTTCGCGTTTCTTCTCAACCGAACGGAAAAACGCTTGTTGCTTATTTTTGGTACCAAAACTTAGATTGTTACTTTTTAGCCGTGAATCAAAGAGGTCACTTCTGCACCTTTCAAATGGTTCCCACCCGGTATGCCTCACGAACTCAGGGAAAAACAGACCTCAGCCTGTTTTCTTTTTGGGAAGACGCGTTAAAAAACTGGCCCGATTTCTCGGAGTTCGAACAAATCTTGTCGACACGGCGGCTAAAGTGCGAAGCCGGTTGGTCCCTGCATAGCCTCATGGCTGATGCCTACGGCAATACGGTTATCCTCGAAGCGGGCGAAAAAGACAACCTGATCACCCGCCAGGAACAATCGGTGATCGCTTTAACTAATTTCTATCTTTACGATTACCTCCAAATCCCGCCACGAAAGATCGGATCGGGGTACGATCGTTACAACAGTATTTTGAGAACGATCGCAGAAATTGGGGAAGTAGTAAACATCGATGATGGATTCACTGTTCTCGAAACCGCGCTTCAAACGGGTGAAGTTCGTTCGGAACTGATCGCGGTCTTTGATACTCTCGAACCGGTTCTGTACATCGCCCTTGATGCCGATCTTTCGAAGATTTGGAAAGTCGATTTCCTGCACGAGACGGTCACCGATTACCGAGGTTTTGATACCCCGTTTTTCCTTGATTTCTCGAAAACCCACCAGTTTAGCGAAAAAGACCTGTTCCGATAGTCTGAGAGGACCTTTCGATCAAACCCATATAGAACCCTTTCGCGAATCCGGTTGACTTCGCGCTTGTTAATCTGATACGATTCTGGATAATCAAACGGTAAGCAGGAGGTAGCCGATGTCTGTTCGAACGATTGAATCCCCGGAAATTTCGGTTTTTTCGAAAGAGACCCCGTCATCAGCATCATGGGAGATACAACTCCGATCCTTGCTGCGTGACGGGAAGACGCGATTCTCCTGGTGTTTTGTTTTCGAACGGAATGGAGTATTTGTCGGTCGAATTGTTTATGGACTTATGGATCAGGATTTGATCGTCTTCTATCTCTCTATGGACGAGACAGAGGATCATGCGATGGATACGTTAATCCGAGAAAGCGGAAGAATTATGGCCGAGCGAGGGTTTCCCAAAGTAACGCTTCACCTGTACTCTGATAAACCGAGTTTCGAATGGTATGCGCGCACGCTTCAAAGGAATGATTTTGTCGTGGTGCAAAGGAAAATCGGTTTTATCAATAAGAGTTTACGGGCAAACCCTTCGAAGAATCGGCTCGTCTTTCGTAGTCGAAAGTCCGTAGGCGATGATGGTTTCATCGAAGCGATTTGCCAGGTGACTCGGGATACTTTGGATCAGAATGATCTCGATGCGCTCGAGCGATATGGCGATCAGCCGGCAGCGAAACGCCTCTTTGAAGTCTTGCGCCAGATCGATGATAGACGAGATTGGTGGCAGCTGGCGTACTGCGATCGTAATCTTTTTGCGGGGCTTGTGGTTCCTCAGAAAATCGGTGAATCCACCGGCGCCATCAACTACATCGGCGTCGCGCCTGAGCATCGAGGACAAGGGTTTGTCTCCGAACTGTTAGAAGAAGGGATTCGCATTCTCCGTGAACACAAGGTTTCAGAAATCATCGCCGATATCGATACCGGGAATTTTCCGTTAGATAAAGCCTTAAGAGCGAAAGGATTTGTACCTGATTCTTCGATGTTGGTGATGAAAAGAACAAGTAACGAGTAGGAAGGACCCCGGATTCTATGCCTTGATCCGCAGGCAATAAAACGAGGCACGAAAAATGCGCACCGTGCAAGATAGGTTTCGCCGTGTGCGCTTTCAACCCCTAAAAGCATTACAGATACGTGTTCTCTCGAATCTGCACGAACTACTAACCAATTGCGTGGAAAAGGGTAAAAAGCGGAAATAATCAAGCGGTGTCTGACGAAAGACGAAGAGGAATTGTTGACATTCCATGATTTTCCTGCAGCGCATTTCCAGCGCATCAGAACCGCCAATCCGATAGAATCGAGCTTCAGCGACCGAAAAACGACGCTTCCGATGAAGTTTAAATGTTCGCAGCAGGTGGAAAAAGGGTAGCGTAAACTGCGTGGATTCAAAGAAATCCCGTTTGTACTGGAAGGGAAGCCCTACCACAAAGGTTCGCTAATATATAAGGTCGTCGGTTAATGGATTTATGAAGGATACGCTCGATTTTGCTTATTCCACAACATTTGACAATAACTCCCGTT
>CAZMHO010000101.1:0-9370 GCA_964566085.1 uncultured Thermotogaceae bacterium
GCAGCCGCAGGCTGACGGGGTGGTGGTTTGACGAAGGCGCGAAACGATAAATCCTTAAACCCGCGCCTGGGCGAGAAGACCTAACCGCGCGATAACCAAACGGTTGTTTGCGCGTATCCTCCTATATGAACAGGTTGACATTCGCGTCTTCCGCTTCCCCTAAGTAAGCGGCGACACCCCCGATTTCAACGCCATCGATGAGTTCCTCCGCGCGAATCCCCATCAGATCCATCGACATTTGGCAGGCCACAAGATGCGCCCCGCCTTTGACCGCGTTTTGGATCATCGTATCCAAAGGATCGATCTTCTTTACATCCATTCGGGACCGAATCATCCGGGTTCCCATTCCCGCCATGTGCATCTTGGACATCTTCAACTTGCCGGCCCCACGCGGCATCATCGCTCCGAACATGCGTTCGATGAACGGTTTTTGAATAGAAGCTTTTTCGGCTTTTCTCAAGATATTCAATCCCCAGAAAGTGAAGAACATCGTGACGGGTTTCCCCATCGCCAAAGCGCCATTGGCGATAACGAATGAGGCTAAGGCGCGATCCAAATCGTTGCTGAAGACGACGATCGTTTTTCCGTCTCGAGAAACGGACGCCGTCGATTCCACCGGCCCCCGCTCCCCTTTTCGGAGTATCGCCGTCGTGACCCCGTTCTTCTGATCGATCTGTATGAGCGCATTGCCCGTTTTTTCCGCCCATTTGACGATGTCTTTCCGAAATCCGGCGTCGGTTGCTAACACTTCGAGCAGATCTCCAGATTTCATCCCATTCATTTTTTTGTACGTTTCCATAATCGGGCCGGGGCATTGCAAACCACAGGCATCCAGTTTGATTTTTTGGGTCGATTCGACGAGCACTTCCGTCGCGAAGAAATTCTTCGACTCTCCTGTCACCGTTTCTCCGTACTCCTTCTCTATAAAGGCCTCCACGAGTTTCATCCCGCCCGTCAAGTCCTTTACGTTTTTAAACCCGGTCTCCTTTAGTATCCGATAGGCGATATAACCGCGTTGGCCGATGGCGCAGACGGTCACATAGGTTTTGGCCCGGTCGAGTTCCGAAAGCCGTGAGCGCAGCTGGGCCAAAGGAATGCTAAGGACATTCTTAACCGGTAACTTACTGAGTTGCTGTTCTTCGGGGTCTCGAACGTCGAGAAAAATGACCGAGGAACCGGCCGTATGGATATCTTCCGGGTAGAAGAGCTCCAACGCGCCATCGATAACGTTGGAAGCAACATATCCGGCAATATTCACGGGATCCTTCGCCGAACCATAGGGCGGGGCATAGGAGAGTTCAAAGGTGGTCAGGTCGCGGACACTCATACCCGTTTTGATCGCCACGGCGAGAACGTCGATCCGCTTGTCCACTCCGTCGATCCCGGTGGCTTGCGCGCCCAGAAGTTTTCCGGAAGGTTCGTAAAGCAGTTTTAAGGTGATGGGAAAGGCGTCTGGGTAGTATCCCGCATGCGCATTGTTGATCGTGTAAGATTTTAAATAAGGAATCTTCTTCGCCTTGAGCTGTTTCTCATTCAAACCGGTCGATCCGGCCGTCAACTCGAAAATCTTCGCGATGGATGTGCCGATCGGCCCCTCGTATGGGGATTGATTGCCGTGGATCATGTTATCGGCCGCTAAACGCGCCTGCCGGTTGGCCGGGCCAGCTAAGGGAATCACGCCAGGCTCGTTCAACAAAGGATTATGGGTTTCCACCGCGTCGCCGACAGCATAGATCGCGTCATCGCTCGTTTGCATATAGCGGTTGACCCGTATCCCCCTGGATCCCAATTCCAACCCGGCTTCCTTCGCCAACTTCACTTCCGGGCGGACGCCGATGGAGAACAGGACCATTTCGGTATTGATCACCGTTCCGTTCTCAAGCGTGGCTTTGATCGTTTTCCCACTCGTTTCGAAACGGGTAGTTTTGGTCTTCAGGTACAAAGAAACCCCGTGATCCGCAAGTGTTTGCTGAATCGGAGCTACCATCTCTTTATCCATATTGATCATAACCTGATCCGCCAGTTCGACAAGAGAGACGGAAACTCCCCTTTCAACAAGGTTTTCAGCCATTTCCAACCCGATAAACCCGCCGCCCACAACAAGCGCCCGTTTAACCGGTCGCGCAGTAATCCAGTCCTTGATGCGATCCATGTCCTCCATATTCCGCAGAGTAAAGAACCCGTTGTCTGTTACTCCGGGAAGGTCCGGCCGTATCGGAACACCTCCGGGAGAAAGCAGAAGACGATCGTAAGATTCGACGTATTCGCGGTTACTTTTCAGGTCTTTCAATAACACCTGCTTGTTTTTTCGATCAATGCGCAACGCTTCTGTCCCCGTGCGAACATCAATCCGAAAGCGATCCCGAAACAACTCGGGATTGGACACCAGCAACCGCTCTCGCTCTTTGATCACGCCGCCGATATGGTAAGGCAACCCGCAATTCGCGAAGCTGATATATTCGTTTCGTTCGATCATGATAATTTCCGCGTTTTCATTCACTCTTCTTAAACGGGCGGCGGCTGTGGCGCCTCCGGCTACGCCGCCTATGATTACGATCTTCATCCTAATGATCCCTCCTGAGATTTTATATAGGTTTGAATTTCCTTTTCTAAGGATTTCGCGAGCCCTAATAAACCATCCAGTTGTTCTTTGCAGTGCCAATCCGTTTTTCCCAGAGATAAGAGGAAGGATCTCAAAGAGCGGCAGAGCGCCTCGGGAACCTCCCCACATTGGCATGAAACGGTCATCTGAAAGAGCCCGAGCGCTTTTTCTGTGTCCACATCCCCTGTCAGATGGCGATCTATCCATTCTTGCCCGGCGGGCAGCAACCGATAGATTTTTTTTCTCCCGTTTTGGGTTGATGCCACATGCCCTTCCGCTTCAAGCGCTTTCAAATGAGGATATACGGAGCCCGGCGATACGGTCGCGCCATTTTTCAGGCAATACCTCAAAAAATCATATCCGGTCATCTCCGAAACCACCGACAGATACTTCAATATACTATGGCGTATGAAGGGCGTTTGGGGCATTCTGTCCTCCAAATAATATCGTTATCGATATATCGTTGTTGATATAATACCATGAACTCATAAAAAAACAAAAAAAGCGGGAAAAGCCCTCCCGCTTTTTTCGGTTCGTTTGGTTTCTAGGGATAGAAGATACGCGGGGACTGATGGCCGGTACGAGCCGGCAAAATCAAGGATTCGGTCTGAGCATTTTGATAGCATAGCCAGAACAGTCTGAGGGTGTTGTTGTTGAAAACGGGAAAATCAAGACCGGTCACTTCACCCCAATGGTCATCCGACGTATAGTACTCCATTTTTATCAGGAAGTCGCTGGTGAACTCCACCCACACATCCTCTGTCGCGTTATTATCGTGGAGACCGTAGGCGTCATCCCAATCCGGGTAAGCACCTTTGTCCCGGCTGGTGGACGCGAGCGCCATGTGAAGGTTGCCAAGCCGGACGGGGAGATCCCGGAAGTAATCGGGCCAACTGCCTCCGTGGCACGTTTCGACGAAGAGAATGAAGTTGACGTTAGGGTAACTTTCCATAAGGGTTTTCAGTTGGCTGGCGTAAAAACCGGTTCCGCCGACGTTCATATACTCGATATTCCCGTGGGCGATGTAATAGAGCACGATATAGTTGATATCTTCGTTCTCGACGAGATCTTGGATCGCGTTGGCGACATGGGTCGGGGTATTGTTGGGATTTTTCACGCTGCGCACATGATCGTCGCCGGCGCCATTAAAGAGATCTTCCATGGCGTCGACCATCATATCGTGCGCGTTGGAAGCTTCGGTATACAAGTTCTGCGTGGGAGTCAAGCCATTAACGACGACGGCTCCAAAACGGATAATCCGGAATAAGACACCGGGCCATTTGATCAGCGGATTCGGAATAAAGATGTCTCGCGGGTTATAGATCGTCATCGTGTTATCTGCCAGCATCGCTTGGAAGGTTCGATTCATCGAAGCGGGTTTTACCCCGTTCACAAGCGGCCATCCCTGAGTGTCTACCGAATAAAGGACCTCGCCGCTCGCGCCAATAACGTGTATCTTTCCCGGGTGACTGTACATCGAACCCGGCCATTCGTCTGCGTAAAAGAGCCAACCGTTTTCCGGCAAAGGCCCGGAATCACGATCCGATGCGAATTGCAACAAAGCCGCCGGGTCGTGCGAACCCACCACATCTCCCGCCGCGACCGGCCCTAAGTACTGTCCGATAGTGCCTTCCGCCATACCTTGCGCTTCGAGCCACTGGATAAACTGAACTTCCGCATCGTTCAAGGTAAAAACGAAACCAATCGCCCCGCATGAATTGAGCGCCACCACTAAACCCACGACCAATACGCAAATCCCGATGTCCCTGAAACAACGTTTCATAGAATCACCTCCGTGAGATTTGGCATTTTTTTGTTTAATTTGCGTGAATAGGTATTATTATTATACCACGTTTTTCGATTTCGGAATTCCATCGGCGAGGGAACTTCCGACTTTTTGCTGCCGCTTTCGAGCATTGACACGGAACGCCCGACTTTAGTCGGGCATGCTTTTTCGTGTTTGAACGCGCCGTGGAACGAAGCGCAAACGGTGAGCCTGAAAAAAAACGGAGCCAAACCGCCGATTTTATTACGATGGAAATTCGGGAAGCCAATCACTTGACGCGCCTATGGGATTGTGATATAATTCGCAACGTTTATGTCGGAGCGTGGCGCAGCTGGAAGCGCGCATGCCTTGGGCGCATGAGGCCGCTGGTTCAAATCCAGTCGCTCCGACCAAGAAATGCGGCTGTAGCTCAATTGGTAGAGCATTACCCTTCCAAGGTAAGGGTTGCGAGTTCGAGTCTCGTCTGCCGCTCCAGCAACAGGCGAGCGCCCATAGCTCAACAGGATAGAGCATTGGATTTCTAATCCAAAGGTTGGGGGTTCGATTCCCTCTGGGCGCGCCAGGTTAGCCCTGTACGTTAAGAATGGTGGTTATAGCTCAGCTGGTAGAGCATCTGACTGTGGATCAGAACGCCGTGGGTTCAAATCCCACTAGCCACCCCAGTAGCGCTTGTGGCTCAACTGGATAGAGCATCGGACTTCGGATCCGATGGTTGGGGGTTCGAATCCCTCCAGGCGCGCCAGTTGGTGGTGTGATTGTGTTTGTTCCCTTGCCGGGGTGGTGAAATTGGCAGACACGCATGGTTGAGGTCCATGTGGGAGTTTATCCCTTGCGGGTTCAAGTCCCGCCTCCGGCACCAAGTTGGGCCGTTAGCTCAATCGGTAGAGCAACTGACTCTTAATCAGTAGGTTACAGGTTCGATTCCTGTACGGCTCACCAAAAAAGTAGATTACCACCCGATGGTATCTCACCTTGCGGCGCGAGGCCGCCAAGGTTAATAGACGGGCACTTATGTCGAAGCGGGTGGTCCGCTTTTTTTTGTTTTGTAGGCATAGAGAAAGGAGTGGTAAATCATCGCAAAGGAAGGAAAACTTCCTCCTGTTAATGAGGAGATACGTGTACCAAGGCTGCGTGTGATCGGCAAAGACAGTCAGCAATTGGGGGTTTTGACGTTATCCGATGCGTTGTCGAGAGCGCGCGAAGCGGAATCTGATCTGGTATTGGTAGCTCCCGGAGCGCAACCCCCTGTTGCGAAGATCATGGATTTCGGGAAGTACCGCTACGAAATCCAGAAGAAGGAAAAGGAATCGAAGAAGAAACAGAAGAAAACGGAACTCAAGCAAATGAAGTTCCGGCCCAAAATCGATGACAATGACTATCAAACCAAGCTAAAACATATCCGTCGGTTCATCGAGGAAGGGCACTTAGTCAGGGTAACCATTATGTTCCGAGGAAGAGAGATGGCCTTCACTGAAAAAGGGTTGGAGATTTTGAACCAAGTGATGGCCGACACCGCAAACTTTGCCAAGTGCGTGTCAAAACCGAAGTTAGAAGGCCGAGATATGCATATGTCCCTCTCTCCGATGTCCGAAGACGAATCGCGAAGAGTGGAAAAGCAGGAAAAAGATAAAGCGGATCAAAAAGAAAAAGAGGATGGAAAGATTGAGATAGAGGGGTAGTCCCGATTACCCGTATCCACAAGGAGGATTTGTTATGGCCAAGCACAAAATGAAAACCATTAAAACGGCAGCCAAACGGTTTAGAGTCACGAAAAACGGGAAGATATTGCGGAACCATTCAAACCATTCCCACGAAACCGGCAAGAAATCTTCGAAAGTTATCCGCCGTTTAAGGCCAAAAGGTCTGGTCGCTAAGAGCAGAGTTCGTCGGATTTTGCGAATGCTGGGAAAAGCGTAATACAGTGTAGAAGGATTGAGGAGGAACCGAGATGCGAATTAAACGAGCGGTGATGAGCAAGTCGAAGAGAAAAAAATTCCTGAAAGCCGCGAAGGGATACCGAGGCGCCTTAAGCCGAAGGGTGAGACTGGCGAAAGAGATGTACTTCCATTCCGGAGTTTACTCTTATGTCGGTCGCAAAGACAAAAAAGGGCAGTACCGAAAAATGTGGATCATCCGTATCAACGCGGCAGCCAGAATGAGCGGCATGAAATATAGCGAACTGATCCACGGCTTGAAGTTAGCCGGAGTCAGTATCAACCGAAAGATGTTGTCCGAGATCGCAGCCACGGATTTGAATACATTTAAAGAATACGTTGACATCGCCAGAGCGTCGTTAAGTAAAGCGAGTTAAAAGTCGTGAGGATTTTCAGGGCGTAGTTCAGTTGGAAGAACGCCAGGTTCGGGACTTGGAGGTCGTGAGTTCAACCCTCACCGCCCTGACCAATGGGGGATTCGGAGGAATGCGTTTCCTTTTGAATCCCCTTTTGCTATCGAAGCGGTCGTTGAATTCGGAAAGAACGGGGTAGTTCGCCATGGGCCATAAAACAAAACGAACCTTTCGTTTCAAGCACTTTTTGATTGTATTGTTGTCGGGTATCTTGTTGGGCGCCGTCTTGATACTTCTGTTTCCTCAATACCTTGGAAAAAAGACACCGGAAGGCGCGTTTCTAAAAACGGCGTTCAGCGAAGAGGGATTGCCGGAGTCCTTTTCGATCATACTATGGAACGGTCTCCACCCTTCCTACGCATCCGGGAAGCAGCCTTCCCCGTCTTTCCCGGAATCGCTTTTCCAATTTGCGAAGGGCAACCTGACCGAGCTTTTGGTTTTCTCTTCCGTTCCTCTGACCACAGAAACTGCTTCCAAAGACCTTCCGGAACGCCCCCTCCTCCCCGAAGAACTCGATCGGCAGTTTCCTGCATTCGGCCTTTACGCGATAAAAAACGAATCCAAAAGGGGGGCTTCCGCTTCCTTGCACCCGTATCACCTTCTTTGGAGTCGCGCAAAACCGGCCGTAGTTCCGAAGGGTTCCCCACCGGTCAGTCTGGGGGTTATCCCACAAAAAGAGTCCACCTTTCCTTTCCTAACGTTCGAGTTTTCGAGAGGACCGGGAAAGTTACGGCTCTACTTGCCTGACTTTTCGGCTGTTCGGGACCAAACGGAGTTAGGCGCCTGTTTAGGCGCCCTGAAAGAAGAGATTTTGGCGCAGAATACTCTAGGAAAAAGCGTTCTGGTCGCGGGGGATTGGCTTACCTGCCTTCCGGGAGTTCAAAACTGCCCGGGAGCGACGAATCAAATCCCGATTCTGTGGACACCCGAAGGGTGGAACTGGTTCTACCCAATCTATCCGGAGCTCTCCCCTTTTGCCTCTTTACCTTTCCGAGACGCGTTCACCGGAATCCTCGCTTCTCCGGATCTTACCGCCCGAGATTTCGAGACGTTCACGCCGCAAGCCACTCCGACCGGCAACGACACTGTATCGTTCAACAGCGCTATTCGGGTTGTTTTTTAATTAAGCGCACAAAGAAGGGCTTGAGGGACGCGTGCCTTCACGGATATTCACCTCTTCACCGGAAAACCCTCTTAAAGGGACCACCCCGCCCTTCGGGCACCCTCCGACGGAGGGGAATCGAACATAAATCAGAAACGCGTAAAGGATAACGTGAGCGTCGTTTTATCCGCCGGGCATAGGGGTGGCGCAGGAAAAAACGAAAATTCCCCTCCCTCGGAGGGGTGGCAGCCGAAGGCTGACGGGGTGGTGTTCTCGCCTCCCTAACTAAGTGTATCGTATCTTCTGTCCCATTTTCGGGGGGCAGACCATCGGGCGTCCCATTTAGGCGATGACCGGATTCATAGAAGGAACATTAGGCTTCCGATATCGCAGCGCAGAGGTAATCGATCACCTCGCGGATTCCGCTCGCCAGATACGCTAAAGGCAGGAACGGTTGGTCTCGCTTCCCTATCGCCATCTCAGGCAACGCCGGAACGTGAATGAATCCGGCCATACGCGGGTAGCCCCTGCTTTGCCCTTCTGTCAGCAGTGTATAGAATACGGCATTGCAAACGAAGGTCCCTGCTGCGTAGGAAATATAAGCCGGTATACCCCGATCTTTTAAGTGCCTTTCCAGCGCTCTGATCGGAAGGGTCGTTTCCAATGCGATTTCGCCTTCCGCTTCGATACGCGCGTCTTCCGGTTGGCATTTATCGTTATCGGCAATACGGGCGTCCTCGAGATTCAGCGCAATCCGCTCCAAAACAAAACAGGTGGCCTTTGCGGAATACCCCAGGCTAACCGCAACATCCGGACGGAGAGCGTCGATCGTTTGCCGAAGTAAAACCGGCGCTTTCGAAAACGAAACCGGAAGGATACGCGTATGGATTTCACAGCGATCGGTCGTATATCCCGACAGCGCTTCACAGATTCTTTGGGCGGGATTGTGCAGGTCCCCGCCAAAGGGTTCGAAACCGGTTAGAAGAACTTTCATCTTACCCTCCCCTACTTGTTATGCTTCTCCCTCAGGAGATACGTATCGTCGACGCCATTCGGGCCCCGGCTCTTCTGCCGCCCAATACTCCTGGACCGAGGCGATCAGATCTCTGTCAAATCGATAAAAGGTTGTGGCGTAATGACCGGTTTCTTCCGTTTCACTCGTAACGTAAATGACGCTCACCGCGCCCTCCGAAGTTTCTTCATAACGATGCAGCTTCAAATGCCATCTTCCTGGATACGCCTCATTCATCGCGATGAAGCCCTCTCGCGAAAAGTGTTCCTGCGTCTGCGGCCACACAGCGGTAAAATCGGGCGATAGAAAGGTTTTCGCGTAGGGCCAATCCTGCCGGTCGAAAGCGTCTACAAATGCCCGGACGCAACTTTCATACTTTGATTCTGGATTCTTGCCTTTTTGATTCATTTGCATGTTCGTGCCACGCTCCTATCGATAGGCTCGATTTCTCGAACACCTTTTCTTCTTTATCGATCAACGCAATCGAAGTTATTCTATGAGGTATTAACCCCTATTAAGGT
>CAZMHO010000102.1:0-9151 GCA_964566085.1 uncultured Thermotogaceae bacterium
TTGCACCAACTCGATAAAGTGATGGATATCGTGCGGAGACTCCGAGGAACCGGTTTGGGGACCCTCCGCCGCGTTTGGCGAGAGTGGTAATCGCTTGGACAATCGGGCAAGCGCGGCGAAATCCGAGGTCTCTATCGTCGCCCAAAAACTCCGATTAGCGCGCCCAAAGAGCTTTTCTATCGAATTGTAAATCCCTTGCGGGGTGGATTGGTCTAAAGAAACCGCTTGGATCGGCTCGAAGCTTTTTAAAGGCATCTGCACGGCATAGCTTATTTTTTGCTGCTTATTGGATCGGATAAAGAAAACTTCTCCTTTGTCCTGAATTAGAAAGAGAAAGTCCACCACGGGTTCTGTCATATCGCTGCTGTCAAAGAGGAGATTATGGGTGTAGTAGAGAAAAAAACCGGTGAACGCGACAGCAAACAAAATCAGTAGTAATGACCAGGGAATCTTGCGTTTCGGTTTCTTCTTATAGGAATGTGTCGGTACCGGATAAATCATGGATGCCCCCCTGTTTGTTTTTGCGCGATTTCCTTTACTTTTTCGATGCAACCCAGTGAGTAGGATACCATCTCCCACGGATTTTTCAAGGTGATCGGGTCAACGGATTCCACATTTTCCATCACGGGGATACCTTGGTATTCGGATAACTCGTCAGTGATCATGCATACCAGCCCTTCCTCAAACCAGAGGGGAAAAGAGGCATGCCGGCGAATCGTCCAATGAAGCAGCTCATGCTCCAAAAGCTTTCTATAGACGGACTCTCCTAACAGATGACGGCTTTGCAAGCAGATGCGATGCGCATTCGTAAATCCCCGGATCCAATACGGTGCGCCGGTTTCGCGGCTGAAAGCCGCCACACTCGCATATTCCCTGACTAGCGCTACAGACTCTTCGATGTTCATCCCTAGAACCGTCTCAAGTTCTTTCACGCGATTCGGAAACTCCGCATGCAAAGAGGTTCGGTATTCGTTCGCTCCCAAGTACCTGCCGCAAAACAATAGTATGACGAAAACGGTTATCCCGATCAATCGGTTCCTCATACACCCCTCCGGTTTCCCCCTCCGCTTCCCGCAAGGCGAGGTTACGATCCCACGGATCCCTCGGTTTTGTGAACGGCGTCGAATGCTTCTCCGAGTATCTGACAAAGGAAGAACAAGTATTCTTTCTCGACATTTGAAAACACTTTAAAGAATGAAAACTCCATCAGCAACGCGACGATCGATTCCGAACGGGCGTAAAGCGGAAGAGATATCCGGGAATGGGAACCGGAGGCGATCCCCTCTTTTTCGGTGATTTCTCCCATAAACGGTTTCGCTAAGGAGAACGAGCCAGCAAATCGCTCTTGAAGATCAGTATCCAGGCACTTCTGTTCTAAAGAGAGCGGAGGTGTCGCGTTGGAATCCGGACGAGAAGACTTTTTTACATAGTAAAGCATTTGATCTTCAGGCTTCCCTTCAGTACCGATTTGCGATTTTTTGATGATCGTCCCCCATAGGGACGCTTCCGGATAAACCTTTCTCAGGAACGAGATAAAGGCCTGGACGATTTTTTGATAATCGTCACGGACTCCGGACGTGTTCGTTTGAGTCTGGATTTCGCTCGACTGTTGAGACAAGAGGCTCATTTGGAATCGGGAAAGCAAGATATACTTTTGAGAGATCGTCTCGTTGCGTTTCGTCGAATAAAAGATTTTCAAGTATAGTTCTGAAATATTGAACAGCGTGCGCAAAAAATGAAACTCGTAATCGGAAGGTTCATAAACTCTGCTTTTTAGCATAACGAGAAGGACGAGATCGCGTTTGTCAATCGAAATGGTTTTGGACGCCAAGACCTTCTTCTGTAGAGCCGTAAGCCCATCGGGAGGCGCCCCTCGACCGTTGTCAGGCAGACCCAGGGAAAGTTGTCCCACCCAAAGCTCCTTCGGCGTCTGAAACAGAGAGGGCGGCAACTCCGTTAAAACGGGCTCCCCTCCTGAAAAAGCCAAGAGTTTTCCTTTCGGTTCGGTTTTTTGGAAGAAAAGGATATCTTCTACCCAATTCATTATGGACAATAACTTATCGTACAACTGTTTCAACTCAAAAGAAGGCCCTTTTTGGAAATCAAAGCCGGAAAAACTATCGGTCAGTTGATAGACGGTTCGACTAAACTGATCCAACTTGTCCGCCGTTATCTGCAAGTCTCCAGACATGAGCTTCAAAGAGCTTTCTAAACGGCCGATCTGCTCCCCGTACTCCTCTTTGGCTTGATTTAGGGAAAAATACTTCTCTCTGGCTTTTCTCTCCCAACTATGTATATAAAAACCGTAAAACCACCAGACTAATACCAGAATAAAGATGGCGCCCAGCATAAAGGCGAGCGTATAGACGTTGACGCTGATCGGCGAGGTGCTGAAAATCAAATAGGTGAGGAAGGGTTTTTCATAAAGATTGATCGAGTTTACGAAGACATAGTCTCTTTTCCCGATACTGGAAAAGAGTGCGTTGGCTTCGATCAGTTTCCCCGGAGGGTATATAAAGGTCGTATCGTTTAGGAAAGCGTAGAATCGTTGAGATTCGTTTATCGGGAACTGCGCGTATAAGACCTCCATGTTGACCGACAGCTTTATCCCCCATCCGAGAGCCGTTCGGGTATAGAAGGTGACGCGCCCTTTTTCGAAGATCACTTCCTCGTCCTTGTACATAATGGGATAAGAAGTCAAGAGTTGCGCGACATCGATCTCCGGGTCGGTAAAGAGAAAGGTTTTTAGTTTCCATTGCGCGGTCGCGAGATTCGCGGAATTTTTCACTTCATTAACGATTCGCGCATAGGTTTCGATTCTGTCTTCCAGCATCTTGCTGCTAATCATAAAGACTTCTTTCGAAAGCTCTATCTCTTTTTGCTGCATTCTCCGATCGTTGAGGTTGACCTGCCAGAATACCGAATAAAAAATCATCACCGGAAAAAACGCGATCAAGGCGAAGAAAACGTTATTCAACCGTTGCGTCCCGGGTATGATTTCCCGATTCCTTCCGGGCGGGATCGGTTGGCCGTAGTGACCGAAGATACTGATCAGCAAGATCGATACGACCCGAAAGGTTTCCGAGATCACCTCTTGAAATTCGGTCTGTAGAATGCGGAAAAATCCGAAACGCAGGAAGAAGTCCACGGAGAACAGGAAACAGGCGATAATGATCCCCCAAATGGCGGAACCGACAGATACTCCCGCCAGCATTGAAGAATAGACGACCATCGGGATGATTCCCAACATATAAGACATTTGAACCATCAGCGTTTCGAAGTTGCCGAAAGGATTGAAAAACAAACCGACGGAGATCGGAACCAGGAAACAAATGATCGATAGGACAAAATAACGGCCAATCGGTACGCGATCATTATATTGGACGACCGCGTTTCGAAAGAAGACGAGGAGCCAGAGGTTGTTCAAGAAAAACAGGATATTGGTAACGAGATAGAGATCGTCGAAGAAGATTATCGTCACGTATCTGAGAAGTCCGTACCCGGTTGAGGTAGCGAAAGAAACCAGCAGAAAGGTGAAAGATGTCTTCCTGTTGACGTCAAACTTGGCGATTCCGTTGAGAATCAATAAGTCCGATGTGAATAGAGAGATACTGAACACCAACGCTTCCCATACGCTCATACTTGTACGCTCCGTTATCGGGGGGCCGTTTCGGTTTCATCCGGAAAATAGACCGGCATGCCTTCCGAATACCCGGTGATCTTCCGCATAGCGACGTAACGATCCAATTCTTCTCTCAGCCGTCGGGCTTTATCCTCTACGATTCTAACCGAACACTCCACTTTCTCGGCATACTGAACGCTTACCCCGCTTTCTGCGACGGAAAGAGTTGACAATAAATGGCGAAATACGTTCCAATCGGTATACTCCAACGCACACGCGTACTGCCGATAGAGGCTGAAACGGGCAATGCCGACCGCCAAGACCGTTTCTTCGGCGCAGCGCCGATAGGCTTCGATCAACCCGTTGATTCCCAACTTGACGCCCCCGAAGAATCGGGTGACGACTATCGCGGTCCTCTCTAATCGATACTTGGATAAAACTCCTAACACGGGAGAGCCGGCCGTCCCTCCGGGTTCTCCGTCATCTGAAAAGTGAAAGGTTCCCCTTTTTGCATCGATCACATACGCCCAAACATGATGATTCGCTTGGGGGTGTTTCGCTTTTCTCGCTTTAATAAAATCGGTCACTTCGTCTTTCGTTTGAACCTTCTCGACACACCCGATGAATCGCGATCGATGAAGGACGATCTCCGTTTCTAAGGTCTCTTGCCCCGCAGCGTATTGGCCGCGGTATGGGCCATAGCGCTCCCTGAGAGAAGGCGCGCGCACCGAAATATAAGAATCCGCGGGTAAGTCGGCGTTCATCTTCCCTATTTTGCTTTTTGAGAGAAGAGATACTGCAAAAAGTCTACGTTCGCGTCGAGCAGTACCGTAGCTTCCTTCTGGAATACGGTTTCGTAGGCCGTCAACGATCGCCAGAAATGGTAAAACTCCGGGTCTTTCGTGAAAGCGGTCGCATAAACTTCTAAAGCCGAAGCGTCTCCTTGACCTTGCAATTCCTCCGCTCGTTTCTTCGCTTCGGCGATCAAGACGGAAGACTCTTTTTCCGCTTTCGCCACGATCTCTTTGTACTCCTTCTCACCTTCGGCCCGAATCTTTGCCGCCGCTTGATAACGCTCAGACTTCATTCGCTCGAATACCGCTTTCGCGTTGGTGTCCGGAAGATCGGTCCGTTTCACGTTCACATCCGCGACGTTGATACCGAAGTTTTTTAAGATGTCGGACGTTTGTACGGTAACCGATTCAAGATAGCTGCGGCGGTCTTCGGAGATGATGTCCGAAATCGTCAATTTGGCGAAGGAATCCCGGATATTCGAGTAGACGATATCGTCGATTCGGTTTAAAGCGCTGTTCGTGTTGTTCAGGGTCTCCAAGAAGGTTTTCGCGTCCGAAATCCGCCACAAGATGAAGCTGTCTACTTCCAACCGCTTTTTGTCAACGGTGAGAACACTTTCGGGCGCTATATCATAGAGCATAATTCGCTTATCGCGTTTTTCTATCTTATCGATGAAAGGGGCTTTGAAATGGATGCCTGCCGTATCGTGGACGTCCATTATCTTACCAAACCGCAAGCGGATGGCCAATTGCGTCTCATCCACCGTGTAGGTGACTAACGCGAAAATAATGAAAAAGGCGATAAAAATCCCAAGGAACCACCAAAAGGTTTTCATTATTAATCCCCTCCGTTCAACAAGGCTTGGATATCCAAGAGTTTCAGGGTATTGCCGCCGTTTCCGGGCAAAATCAGAGTTCGGAAATTGGGTAGCACCTTTTCCATCGTCTCTATGTACAATCGTTGGCGCGTGATCTCGGGAGACACTTCATACTTTTCCAAGACCTGCAAAAACCGCGCGACTTCACCCTGGGCGTTGAGGATACGGATATCTCGGTATCCTTCCGCTTCCTGGATGACCCGCGCGGCTTCTCCCTGCGCTTTTGGAACGAGATCATTGTAAAACCGAAGGGCCGTGTTAATCGTTTTCTCTTTATCTTGGATCGCGCTGTTCACGTCGTCAAAGGCCGCCAGGACTTCGGTAGGGGGATTCACTTCCTGAAGCCGGACGTTTTCCAGTGAAACGCCTAATCGAAACCGGTCAAGGAGAGATTGGAGACGGTCTTTCGCTTCCATTGCGATTAAATCGCGATCGGAAGTCAGCACCTCGTCGACGGTACGGAGCGCGACGCGTTCCCGGATGACCGATTCTGATAGCGCTTTCACGATCTCTTCAGGGTTCTGCACGTTGAAAGCGAACAAGAAAGGGTCTTTGATGCGATATTGAACGACACACTCCACACTGGCGAAGTTGTTGTCTTCGGTCATCATCAACGCCTCACTAACGACGGAAGTATAGCGGTTGGCGGCTACGGTCCGAAATCCGATCTCTATCTTCCGGATGGAAAGAACATCAACGATGGTGACGGATTCAAACGGAGAGGGCAGGTGAAAATTGATACCGGGCTGATCCGTTCGAACGTACTTGCCGAACCGTTTCACCAAACCGACCTCCGACGCGGCGACCTGGTAAAAACCGGTCGAAAAATAAATGGCCAGAACGCCGACGATTCCGGCGATCAGCACGAGCGCTAAAAATTGTTTCGGGATTCGGCCTTGATACGTTTCTGGCATACAGACACCTCCTAAAATGATCGATCTATACGGTATTTATGGACAAGGTTGGCGCTTCAAACCACAGTCGTTAATCGGCGCCCTTTCCGAGGAACAGGCGTTCGGCGTTACGGCGCAATAAGAGGGAGGTCTCTTCAGCACTCAAATCGAGAGCCTTTGCGATGCGTTCGACGGTATATTGGACGAAAGCCGGTTCATTTCGCTTTCCTCTCATCGCATCCGGGGTCAAATACGGGCAATCGGTCTCTCCGAGAAGTCGTTCGCGGGGTAAATCCGCGACCACCTCGAATAGCGTACGCTGATCGGCACTTTGACTCTTTGGGGAATAGGTGATCGGCCCTCCGATACCCACATAGAAACCTAAAGCGGTGAACCGGTCTGCCGTTTGCTTGTCCGATTGAAAACAATGAACGACGCCGCCGGCCGGAAAAGAAGGATACCCTTCGAGAATCTGCAGGACTTCCTCGTAGGCTTGCCGAACATGCAGGATAACCGGTTTATCGAGCGACAAAGCCCATTCGAGCTGCTCCGTGAACCATTTCACCTGAAGCGGGCGCGGGGACAGATCGCGGTAGAAATCCAACCCGATCTCCCCGATCGCGACGCATCGGCCGCTGTGGGCCAACTCTTTCAGCGCGCGAAAAAGATCCCGGTCCAACTCTTTCACCTCATGGGGATGCACGCCGACCGCCGCGTAAACCTGGGGATATGCTTCGGCGAGGATCACGCTTTCGCGGGAAGTCGGTAAATCTACCCCTACGTCAAGGACCCAGGCGATCCCTTCTTGATCGAAGGAACGGATTCGAACCTCCCGGTCCCGATCGAACCGTTTATCCCATAAGTGGGTGTGCGTATCGACGAGGTTAGAAGCCATGCATTAGCCCTTTCCTGCTGAACGCGCTGTTTCAACCAATCGTTTCAAACTCGAGTCGAACGGGGGGGAAGCGATCCCTTTCTCGGTTACGATCCCGGTTATGTTCCCATGCAAAGAGACATCGAACGCGGGGTTGAACACCTTGATTCCTTCCGGAACCACGCGGATGCCTCGAAAATGCGTTATCTCTTCTGAATCCCGTTCTTCGATCGGGATATGGCTTCCGTCCGGAAGGTTGAGATCCAATGTCGGCGTGGGTGTCGCTACGTAGAAAGGAATCCCGAAATAGCGTGCCAGGATCGAAAGGTTCATGGTTCCGATCTTGTTGGCCGCGTCTCCGTTCGCGGCGACGCGGTCGCTTCCGACCAGAATCGCATCCACCCATCCCTTCGACATCACCATAGCGGCCATATTATCGCAGATCAGCGTCGTGTCGATACCGGCCCGATGCAGTTCGTAAGCCGTTAACCGCGCGCCTTGGTTGTAAGGCCTCGTTTCATCGACGAAAACCTTAAAGTTCCATCCGCGTTCCTGTCCTAAGTACATCGGAGCGGTTGCCGTCCCATAACGATAGGTAGCAAGCGCGCCGGCGTTGCAGTGCGTTAACAAGCGCATACCGGGTTTGAGGACGGTTAAAAAGTGCTCTCCGATACTTCGGCAGATATCGACGTCTTCTTCGTTTATCCGAACGGCCTCGGCGCGCATCAGATCGATTATCTCTTCAGTGGGCAGCTCCATACTCCGTTCAACGATTTGGACCATCCGCGCGGTCGCCCAAAATAAGTTTTTTGCCGTCGGCCGCGCCTGATTCAGTCGATTGGCGTTTCTTCGAACCGTGTCCAAGAGGTGTAAGCGATCTCGGAATGAGACGTTCTGCACTCCTAATACCATTCCATAAGCTGCCGCTATCCCGATCAGAGGGGCGCCCCTTAGCTCCATGAAGCGGATGGATTCGAAGATTCCTTCTAAATCGCGACGTTCATTATATTTTTCCTCTTGCGGAAGCAACCGTTGGTCCAACACAAGGACGCTTTCCCCTTCGAATCGAAGGGGTAAAAGAACTTCCATTCCGTTTCCTCCTTGTCGCAGGGTAATCAAAACCGCAAATGCATGCAACTCCCGATTATACCACGGATAAACCGGTTACCAACGGATAGGTTATGGTAAATAAAAGGCCGTTTCTGCGATACCGCGCGGGGAAGAGACGACTTGGAAACCCATGTTATTCCCCAAGCGGGCACACGCTTCTAAGGGCAATTGACGCGTAAGCCCGTAAATGAAGCCGGCGTTGAACGCGTCTCCTGCCCCTGTCGAATTGGTCGTGGCCACCGCTATTTCGGAAGAAACCTTTATCGAAGTGTTCTCATCAACGATAAAACAGCCGTCTTCACCGCATTTTACAACGAGCACGGCCTGTTGGTCTTTTAACGAGCGCATTCCAGATCGAATATCCGGAGATCGCGTCAGGATAAGCAACTCTTTATCATTGGGCAAAAAATACGAAACCCGCCCCGCTGCCGCAAGCACGACTTGCGGGGCATGTTTCACTGGGGATATGCCTGGATCCAAGGAGATAGGCACCCCTTTCTGGATCGCCTTATCCATGATCCGTTCGCAAACAACGCGCTCCCGTTCCTCTAAAAAGACGTAGCCGGACAGGTGTAAAAAGTCTATTTGAGAAATGAAACGATCTTCCAGAGCCTCATCGTTGGGTAGCGGGAAGAGGGGCCGACGACTGAACATCGTGCGCGCTCCATCCGGGGAGACCATGATTAGGATAAAGCCAGTCGTCATCTCGGGATTCACCGAAACAAAGTCCGTACAGACTCCCTTTCGTTTCAAAGCGCCCAACGACAACTGTCCGTTTTCATCATCGCCTATCTGCGAAAACAGAAGCGCCTGGCCGGAGAGGTCCCCCAATACCATCGCAGTATTGCAAGCCGATCCGCCTAAACGCGACGTTAGAGAACGGACGACCGTCTCCGATCCTTCTTCGGGGTAATCGCGGATAGAAACCAGTTGATCGATCATCACGTCGCCGACGATACCTATCATCTTTTCCTCCTAAA
>CAZMHO010000103.1:0-9146 GCA_964566085.1 uncultured Thermotogaceae bacterium
CTTACAATACTGGTCAAAAGAACGCATCCTATCTTTTTCATTTTCTTCACGATGTGACCCCCCATTGAGCGCTTCCCCAATAAAACGTTATGACGACGGCTTCGACACCGTAGCAAACGGTTTGCCGGTTTCCTGAGAACTCTAAAAAGGTCTATCACATGAACCGAGAAACCGTTGCATTCTCCTCGACGGAAAGCGGCGCGCCCAGCCTATCGACCCGCGCCGTTTATCTGCCGAGATCGAGTCCACCGCTGATCTCCTTCTTGATTCGAACCCATTCATCGACCATCCGCGCGTAGTAGTTCTCCAATTCTTCGAAGGTTAGGGATTGACTGTTTTTCTCCACCTCTTCCGCATATTTCGACATCCGTGGAAAGAACATATTTAACGAAACGCCTTTCAGCGCGTGCGCCTTTTCCCGGACCAGGGAAGGGTCCCCCTTCGAGAGAATCTGGCCGAACTGCTCCAGATAACCGCCAAATTCGGTTAGAACGTTTCGGACAATGCTGTGGTAGAGGTCTGGACGATGATCGATCTGACGCATGAATTGGTCTTTGTCAAAATGAACAGTTTTCCTTTGTTCCTCACTGGACACCTCCGAAGGCGCCTCCTCGGTGATAAAGGCGAAGTGCTTCGCCAGTACATTCCGCAAGGCTACCGGATTGATCGGTTTTGTCAGAAAGCCATCCATACCCGCCTGTAAGCATTTTTCCTCTTCCCCTTTTATCGCTCCGGCCGTCAAAGCGATAACCGGAACGTGTCGCAGCGTACCCGCTTCTCTTTCGCGAATCTTTTCCGTCGCTTCCAATCCACTCATCTCCGGCATCTGCACATCCATCAACACCAGATCGAAAACGCCTTGTTCGATGGCTTCGACCGCTTGAATCCCGTTTTCGGCTTCTGTAATAACGGCATTCGGAGCGATTTCTTTGAGAATGGTCCGAACAAGCAGCATATTCATCGCGATATCCTCCACAACCAAAACGCGAGGGGGGCGGGCGATGAGCAAAGCCATATCGGCACTTTCCGTTTCTTTAAGGGTTTCCGGCAACGGCGCTCGTGTATAAAGATTTTCCAAAACCTTCCGCAGCTCCTCCGGTTTAACGGGTTTATTCAGGACGCCTTGTATAGAGAACTCCTTTTGAGCTTCGGCGATCCGGGGATCATTCAGCTCGGCGTTTAAGAGGATGATCGCGTTTTTGTCCAAAGCGCGATAATACTTGTCGCGTGCGATGCGAATCGTTTCGATGCCGTCTAAGTAGGGCATCTGAGAATCGATCAAAACGACGTCGAACGGGTCGGACCGGCTGATCGACTTCAAAGCGGTGAGCCCGTCGGCGCAGACTTCCGCTTCGATCCGCCACGCCCTGAGCTGTTCGCGGAGTATCTGACATTGCCGAAGATTGTCGTCGACGATTAAGGCGCGCGCTATCGGCTTTTCCGGCGAGAAGGGCGGTTCGTCGCGCGGTTCGTAACATGTTTCGATGGCAAAAGAAAACGTGGAGCCTATTCCCTTTTCGCTTTCCACGCGTATCTCGCTCCCCATCTTTTTCGCCAACAGATTGGAGATCACCAGCCCTAATCCGCTACCGCCGTATTTACGGGTGACGGAGCTGTCCGCTTGCGTGAAGGCATTGAAAAGCTTCTTTTTTTGATCGGAATCGATTCCGATACCCGTATCTCGTATCGAAAAACGGAAAATTCCGGTGTCGCCTTCTTTTACCTCGAAGGTAAGGGACAGTTCCACCTCTCCGACTTGCGTGAACTTGACCGCATTGCCCAACAAATTAACCAGAATCTGCTTCAGGCGAACCGAATCGACTACGGCAAATCTCGGGATATTCGGTTGTATCGCCAGAAGGAGTTCCAACCCCTTTTGCGCGGCGTTCAATTTCACAATATCCACCGTCGATTGCAGGAGCTGCACCAAATCCGCGCGCGTTTTCTCCAACTCTAATTTTCCGGCCTCGATCTTGGAAAAATCGAGGATTTCGTTGATAATTTCCATCAGCGACCGCGCCGCAGTCGCCAGATTTTCCACATACTGTCGCTGCGAAAGTGACAATTGCGTTTTCAGCAGAAGTTCGGCAAAACCGACGACCCCGTTCAGGGGGGTCCGGATCTCGTGACTCATATTCGCTAAAAACTCGCTTTTTGTCTTACTCGCTTGCAAGGCCAGTATCTCCGCTTTCTTCTGAGCCGTGATGTCTGCGATGACCGTAAGGTACATCTTCTTGCCCTGTATTTCGAAAAACTCCCCAGAGAATAACCCGTCCAGTATCTCTCCTCGCTTTGTCTTGATCTTCATCTCCAAGTTATGGATAGACCCGTCTTTCGAGAGTGTGTCTCGGATTACTCTTGCGGTTTCCGGTTTGTCGGAGAGGCCCAACTCTTCCGGTAGCTTTCCAAGCGCTTCTTCGCGGGTATATCCCGTCTTTTCGACGAAAGCCTGGTTTGCTTCAAAGAATCGTCCTTCCGGAGCCGAAGAGATAACCATCAGGGTAGGGTTTTTCTCAAAAATCTTATTGAACAATTGCAAGGCCGCCTGTTCTTGGCTGAGGTCTTTGGAAACCCCGAAGAGGCATTCCCGGCCCCCCCACATGCCGAACCAAATCCTCGTTTCGACGGGAATGAGCGAATGGTCTTTTCGCGCCAGGGGCAGAGGACAGGTCGTTCGTTTGCCCGCAAACATCTCTGCAAAGATCGCTTCCGCTTCCTTCCGTTTGTCTTCCGGATGAACGTCGAGCACATGCATGCCGGTCAACTCTTCCAGCGAATAACCAAGCTTTTTTGCGGCGGAGCCGTTCGTGAAATAGATCCGTCCCTGCTTGTCGGCAACGAAGATCATGTCATCCATTGTTTCGAAGAAGGTTCGGAAATTATCCTCGCTTTCGATCAGTTTGCTTTCGATCCGTTTCCGTTCGGAGATATCGCGCACCACGCTCTGTATATGGGTGGGGAAACCCTCTTCGTCCCGAACGAGCTCCGTCGTGATTTCAACCGGAACGGTGGAGCCGTCCTTTTTTTTGAACAGCCTTTCGTAGAGCGGTATCTTCGCTCCGGAAAGCAACTGCTTTAATACCTGATGACTTTGCTCTGGCGTGGCGGAGGTCCTTTCCAACGGCAACCCTTTCAGTTCGGTTTTTGTGAAACCCAGCAGTTCTTCGGCGCGGTTATTGGATTCCAGGACCTTTCCCTGCAAGTCTAAGATGAAAACAGCGTCATGGGATTGATTAAAGAGCGAGGTATACCGGGCTTCCCGATCTCGAATCTGTTTTTCCGCTTCCCGCAGCTGAAATTCCGCCTTTTTGAGCTCCGTGATGTCCCACCAGGCTCCGATGATCTCCCGGATACCGTTCGGTTGGATCGTAATCGTCTGTTTGTCATAGATCCATTGATACTCTCCGGCTTTATTGCGTATCCGATACTCTCCCAGCTCGTAACTGCCCTGGGTCGGTTCGTGTTTGAAGCGTTCGCCCACCTTCTGCAGGTCTTCGGGATGAATGTGATCGCGTTGGAACAGCGAACTGCCATAGAAATCTTCCGGTGTATGCCCCAGAATTTTTTCCACATTTTGGCTGATATACGTGAATTTCGCAAAGTCATCGGTCGTGACCAGGGAATAGATGATCGCCGGCACGTGAGAGAGAATGCTCTCCAGGTGATCTCTACTGGACTCGATCTCCCGCTTCTCTCGTATTCTTAGGGTGATATCGCGAGCGGCTGAGTAGATGAGCTTGCCGGCGGGAACGGAGCACCACTCGATGAACCGATAGGAACCGTCCTTCGATCGATAGCGATTGACGAAGTTCAGCACATTCTGTTGCTGGTCCAATTTTTGCATCGCTTCGACCGTCGGGGCAAAGTCCTCCGGGTGCACGAAATCAAGAAATCGGCTCTTCTCAAGCTCTTCAACGGAGTAACCGAGGATTTCATGCCATGCCTGATTCACTTTGAGAAAATTCCCGTCCGTATCCGCGATACACAGCAAATCCAAATTGACCGAAAAGAATTTTTCCAGCTCCTCCGCTTTAAGTTTTTCCGAAGTGATATCATAGAAGAGGGTTGAGAATAGACCGGTTTCGGGGGAAGTTACTGTCACCCGGTACCAGCGATTCAAGGGATCGGAGCGTTGATCGAAAGTATTTTCCCCGCCGTTCAAAGCAATTTCTCCGTAGAAGGCGATCCAATCAAACGGATCCAACAGGATGTCCGGAAATACCTCTGTAACTCTTTTCCCAACCGTATCTTTCGCCTTGAGACCCGTCATTTTTTCAAAAGCATCGTTCATTTCTAAAAAAACGTAATCGCAAGGCTTTGAGTGATCGTCAAGCACGATGCGGTGGAGCGCGTAAGCAAAAGGCGCTTTTCGTATCAGCGCTTCATAATGAACGGGTTTCATCATTTTTCCCTCCAGAAAAAACGCGATACCGTTTCGGCCCCAAGAAAGAAAACCGGAAACCTCTCAGGCGTTACGATTTTAGATTATACCATCCGTTAAAGAATTTCGTAACATCAAAAACGGCTTCCTCTTTTATTCTCGTTACCGATTGCGTTAAAGAGTCTTTCCATTCTTTTTCTTCGATGCCTGCAATATGGTGTTGTTTCGCAAGCGCATGAAGAAGCGCTCAAGGGGGGCGTTTGTCTTCGCGGATCGTCTTCTCCGCCCTTTCACCGTTACTCGAGAAAAGGGTTCGCGAAGAGCCGATATGCTATAATCTTCCTATGAAAAAGCGGGTCATGAGAGTCTTCTTATCCTTATGTTTCCTAACGGTTGGCGTATCGATAACGGGGTGCCGGTATGCGATTCCCGAATCGAAGGCTCTGTCCGCGGGCCTGGGACGGGGCATCAATCTCGGCAACGCGCTGGAAGCTCCGCAGGAAGGAGATTGGGGCGTCGTTTTACAAAAAGAGTTTTTCCATTGGATTGCGCAGGCAGGTTTCGATACGGTTCGGATTCCGATCCGGTGGTCGGCGCATACTCTTGACGACGATCCCTACACGCTATCGGAAGCGTTTTTTGCCCGTGTGGATTGGGCGATTGAACAGGCCTTATCCAATGGACTAAAAACGGTCATCAACATCCATCACTTTTTAGAGCTTACGGAAGACCCTTCCCCCGTCCATATTGCGATGTTCGAACGGTTGTGGGTTCAAATTGCCGAACGGTATCGCGCCTATCCTTCTACGCTGTATTATGAGCTTCTCAGCGAACCGGGGCAAAACATCACGCCGCTTCTATGGAACCAGATTTTGGCTCAAATCATCCCGGTCATCCGAAGCGTCGATGCCACGCACACCCTCATCATCGGAGAGATAGACGGAACCGGCGAAGACACCCTTTCTTTGCTGCAGATTCCGCCGAGCGCCACACCTGTCATTGCGACCTTTCATTACTACGACCCTCTGTTTTTTACCCATCAAGGGGCCGCTTGGACCGAACAAATCTATGGAACGACGGGTGTCCGTTGGCCTGGCCCTCCCGATACTCCTCTCATCCCGTGCGAAGCCGCGAAAAACGATCCTTGGGCTTCCTGGTGGTTCGAAGCCTACAATACCCTCCCGTTATCCGAAAACCCCGCCGGTTACGCCCCGATCGTCGAAAGACTGGAAACTGCCGCCGAATGGTCCCGAGCAAATGGCATTCCCGTATGGTTAGGAGAGTTCGGCAGTATACGAGGCGCCGACCTGACCTCCAGAGCAAACTGGACGGCCTTCGTTTGCGACGAATCCGAACGGTTGAACATCGATTGGGCTTATTGGGATTTTTGCGCAGAGTTTGCGGCTTTTGACCTGCCTTCCGAAGAATGGATCGAATTGGTTTTACACGCATTGATCCCGGAGTAGCGCGGCGTCCTGAGCCGCAATGAACCCGATTTGAAACGGCAAAAAAAAGGGGAGGCATTAGAGATATCCCCTTTATTATGCCGAAGTCTTCCGGTTTCTTTAGTGACTCCGGTCGCGATTCGAAAAAAACGCGATTGGTTAAGTGGTCTTCATCTTCGTAATCGTCAGGATATTTTTCCCTTCGCGAAAAGCGTAATGGACTTCATCCATCAGCTTCTTCACCATCAATATCCCCAATCCTCCGATCTCCCGTTCATGCGCTTTTAAAGTAGTGTCTGCATCTGGCTTTCGGAGGGGATCAAACGGCTGTCCGTAATCCGAAAAACTGAGCTCCGTTCGATCGGGTTGATCTTCTATATCGATAAAAAAATCCCCTTCGCTCTCCCGATAGGCATACTGGATGATATTGACGATAATCTCTTCCGAAGCGGTGAGGACTTTGGCAAGAACCCTTTCGTCGATCCCGATCTCACGGAGACGCTCTTCGATAAAGCCGAGGCTTTCTTCGAAATGGTCCATCTTGGCAGAAACCTTCAGGCGCATTGACATGGGGGGGAGGCCTTCTATCCGGTTACTCGATGGTCAAGATACCGGTAAACCCGGTTACTTCAAAGATTTCTTTGACGGTTTCATTGACTCCCCTGATTTTCATCTGAGTCCCTATCGCGTTGATCTTCTTTTGGGCAGAGAGAAAGACCCTTAACCCTGAACTACTGATATAATCCAACGCTGAAAGGTCGAATATCAGATTGATGCCTTCTTTTTCCAGCAGCGTCTCCAGTTCTTTGCTCAACTGTGGGGAAGTAATGGTGTCCAACCGCCCTGACAGGGCTATTACCGTCGCATTTCCTTCGACACTTTTCTTGATTTCCATCGCACTCGTCTCCTTTTCTACTTTTTCGATTTTTTGATCGCGATTTCGATATTTTTTAACGCAATCGACACAACGATATCATCGGCGAATTTTTCGATGATGGACCGCTCGATATCGGCGCCTTCGTCTTTCTCCTCTTCGACCCGTTTGTTCTTCTGCAAAGACCAATAGATCATATCCGGAGAAGCCATAATCGCGGAGTAAGAAAGCATTTCATCCGCCATGTTGCTGAAAATAAACGGATTCTCTCCGACAACCATATCCGTGGCCATATAGTCGACCAAACGCGATATTTTGCCAAGGATTCCTTTCTTAGCCGTATTCTTTTTCGCCTTTGAAAGATCGATCAGTTCTTCCCGTTGATCCGTCGACAACTGCGCGTTGGTCTTCAGATGGACTCCGAAATCCGTATCCGTCGTTTCGACCCATAACAAACCCGTATTGATTCCCAGCAAAGACGCAAAGGCGTTGATCGCCTCTTCGGCCAACAGTCTCGAAAAGGCAACATCTTTTTCGTCGAAGCCGAAATACGCCGCCAACATTTCAACTTTATCCAAGGCTTGTTCTGTTAAGGCAGCAGAACCATCCAACTTGAAAATATCCGATTTCATTCGAAAACCTCCTTTGAAGGGTTACCCTTTTTTTCTTTATGAAAATCCTTCTTGCGCTTGTCGTAGCGCAACATCAGCATCGTGATGTCGTCGGCCTGTTCCGCTCCTTCCGCAAAGTGATCCACATCTTCTTTTATACCGTCGATCGTTTTCTCCAGAGGATTCTCGCCGGGAAACTGGTTAAGCACGTGGATCAACCGCTTCGGGCCGTACAACTGTTCGACACGGTTCATCGCTTCGGTTACCCCGTCCGTATACAGGAAGAGGGTATCTCCTTGTTCGAACAAGAGCTCTTGTTCGGTATACCGAATGTTCGGAAGGCCGGCGAGAACAAAGCCTTGCTTAACCGGCAGCCATTCGTAGCTCCCGTTCGCTTTTCGGATCAACGGGGGATTATGTCCCGCATTCACATACCGCATCTCTCCCGTTCGCGTGTTCAGTATCCCCATAAAAGCCGTGACGAACATATCCGCCTGGTTATTCTCACACAAAGCGATGTTTGACTTGCACAAGGTCTCTCCAACCGACAAACCGGAAAGCGCGTAGGTTTTTAAGATCGATTTCGAGATCATCATAAAGAGCGAAGCGGGGATCCCTTTGCCGGAAACGTCCGCGATCACGATGGCGAGATGGTTCTCGTCCACCAAAAAGAAATCGTAAAAGTCACCGCCAACCTCTTTGGCCGTGTGCATCTGAGCGTAGATATCGAAGTCTTTTCGATCCGGGAAAGCGGGGAATATCGAAGGGAGGGCAGAATGTTGAATGGCTTTGGCGAAGGAGAGTTCCGTATCGATTCTGGAAGCCGCTTCATTGATCGCTTCTTTTAGAGCTTGTACCGTGGTGTTGATCCCATTGGACAAAGACGCAAACTCTTTGTTGGTTCGAACGGAAACAACCTCGTTCAAATTGCCGCGGGTGATCTTTTCCAGGGAGTTGTTCACCCGGTAGATGCCGCTAATGACGATCGACTGCACCAACTTCGCGATGACGAAAAAGATGACTCCGAACAGCAGAATATTGAAGATGACCAAAACGGTGGTGCCGCTATCCCGCGACAGGTACATCTCGTGGCCCGGCAATTGACCGACGATATAGTAATCTCCGCTTTTTTTGAATCCGAACAACCGTTTCTGCCCGTTGACCGCCGCAACAAAGGCTCCTTCCGTTTCCGTTCTCAATAACTCTCGCGTCTTATCAGCCAGAGAGGAATCGATGATCGACGTTAACGCCTTCCCTAAAAAGTTTTCTTCTGCGGAACTGACGATCACACCTTCGCGATCAAGTATGAGAATACTCCCGGAACTGCCGATACGAAAACCCGGCGCTAAGTTTTTGATATCTGCGATTTCGAGGGCTTTGGCGAGTTTTTCTGGACGATAGCCGATCTGCACGATCCCGGGTTCATCCAATCGCGCTACCCCGACGTACTGAAAAATCTCTTTGTTGATTCCTTTTGGCAACGGGTCTTGAGCCAAGGCAAAGTCCGGGTCTCGTATCGCATTCATAAAAGCGGCTGATTGTGGATCGGAAGCCATATCGTAGTTGAAATAACCCGGAACGCTTCCAAAGATGAGAATGCCTCCGCGGTCAACGATGTGGACTTCGTCCACCAGCAACAACTCCCGAATCTTTTCTATCTCTTGGCTATTTCCGATGAGAGCGGGATTAAGCTGGATCATCTTCGCCAAGGCTCTTGCTTTGGCGATACCGCTTTCATCCAATTCTTTCCGGATTTCATAGAGATTTTCTTTGTTTATCCGAAGCTGTTTCTCGACGTCCGCTATCTTCAAACGAATCAGCGACTGGGCATTTTG
>CAZMHO010000104.1:0-9067 GCA_964566085.1 uncultured Thermotogaceae bacterium
CAAGCTCTTCTGTGGTAGCGTCGTTTCGGATAAGGCGCAGTTTTGCCACCGCCCCATCGTCGAGTCCCGCCAAAGCCAGCGTATCCCCAAATCGAAGCGCCGCCAGCGCGAAGCCCTGCAGATTTCTACCCTCTTCATCGGTGAATACCGGACGAAAGACCAGCATTGATTTTTGGGGGGGTGTCTCCTGGACCGGTATCACCGGTTCTGTGGAAGTAACCATTCCTGTTCGCAGAGCTTCTTCGATCGCCGCGCGCCGAATCGGCTCAGAACCAAGGTCAAAGCCAATCGCCGACCGGTTGCCTTCCTCCGGCGCCACCCGGAAGACCGGATAGTATACTTCTCGTCCGGCCGCGGAGACCCGATTTCCTTCTGCGTCCTTCTGCCAGATTTCGAACCCATCCAATCCGGCTGCCCGGGCCGCGCTTTCGAAAAACTCCCTTTCCGCGGCAGGTACGGCAGGAACCCACTCCCAGGCTTGAACGGCTTGATTCCTGGTTAGGTGTTTGGCGTAGTAATTGAACTCCCCGGTTGTGATCTCTTCGCTAGAATGGTAGTACCGCGCCAGCCCTTCGAGCTCCACATGCCGCAGAGTGCGGAATAGTTCAGCGACCGCCGCTGTACGGCTTTCTGCGAGCCTATAAAAGACCCGCTTCTGATTCTTCCAGGACTCAGCTCCTACCAGCCAACCCACGAACACGCTTAAGACGACACCAACGGCGATCATTAACCATGGCTCCAATTGCAGTATCTTCCGAAGAGGCTTTTTTCCTAAAACATTCTTTTTCGACTTAGCGCGATAATCCAGTAGAATGGAGCCTACGAACAGGATCGCGACCAGCGCGGTCGTAACCAGTCCCACCGGTATCGCGGTTCGAACGCTCACCTCTTTTCTCCAGTCGCGGGCGTCGACGTCCACACCCAAAACAGCCTGAAGCTCATCGGTTATCGGGTGGGTCATCGGGATAAGGGCAGAAACCCAGGTCCCCCAGCGATCGGTCACCGGACCGACAGTCTGAGCGGTTTTTGTATCGAAAACGCGCAAGTAGTCCGCGGGCACTTCCTCATACAAATCGCCCGCTTCCGATTCGCCCTCCGAACCCACGGGTTCGCTGTCAGCATAGAAAAAGACGGTCCCGTCTGCTTTGCGACCCATGAGATAGATGAAGCGGCATTGGGAATGGACAGATCGAATCGCAGCAAACTGCTCTTTGAGCCGCAGATACTCAGGCGATTGGAGATCGGCTTTTGTGCCGGTGAGAGATTGGACACGGTCCAGATTAAATGCTTCCGCTATCCGCAGAGCCTTATCCAGCAACTGCTCTCGCAGGTTCATGTCGGCTCGTGAGGCCAGGATGAGGAGGCAAATCATACCCGCGCCAAGGATTGCGGCCAACAAAACCACGCGCCAACGGGAAGCTCTCCTCTTTTCGAAGAACAGACTATGGGTCATCGATAACCCCCTCCGATGCTCAGGTTTTTTTCTGGTAGAAGACTGTGCGATGATACCGTTTGGGTTCGAACTCTGGACAAAGTCCGGTTATGGATTCCGTAGAGCCAATGATCAAAGAGCCTTCGCGAGCCAGCGACAGACCGAGATTTCGAAACAGACGGATCTTGTCGGGTTCGGTAAAGTAGATCGCTACATTTCGGCAGAAAACAATGTCAAAAGGGGCAACCGAAAGAGGCTCCAAAAGATTGGCGCGACGAAATGTCGCGAGGGAGCGCAATTCATCTTTTATCTTCCAGTTGGTTCCCACGGATTCGAAATGACGCGCTATCTTTTCGGATGTGAGCCCTCGATCGAGTTCCAAACGGGTGTAATGGGCATAACTGGCTTGGGTCACAACGGCGTCGGAAATATCGATGCCCAAAATCCGTATATCGTATCCGGTGAAAGAGCCAAGGAGTTCCTTGAGCACGATGGCGGTACTGTAAGCTTCTTGACCGGTGGAGCATGCCGCGCTCAATACCCGTATCGGAATCGGTTTCATACCCGTTTTAATGCGACGGTCGATAAGCTCAGGCAAGAGCTTGAACTGAAGCAACTCAAAGGGCGCGATATCCCTAAAGAACGAGGTTTCATTCGTGGTAATGGAACTGATGATCTTTGCGCGCAGGTTACCTCCCATTTTCGCTTTATAAAGCAACTCGCTCCAATTCCCCGAGTCGGTCTCGCGCAATAGCGAAGCCAATCTTGTCTCGACCAGATATCCTTTGGTATCATCGAGGGACACGCCGCAAATCTCGCGTATGTATCGACTCCAGATTGTCAGTTCTTCGCGGGTGATGGCGGGAATGGTCAAAGTGAGCCTCCGTGAACCACTCTTGCGATTCGGGCGGGTATCGCTTCCAAAGGAAGCACTTCATCAACGACTCCCGCGTCTATCGCGGATTTCGGCATACCAAACACCACGCAGCTCGGCTCATCTTGGGCGATTACGAAGCATCCTGACCGCCTTAACAGTTTAAGCCCCAACGTGCCGTCATTGCCCATACCCGTAAGGATCACGCCCATCGCCCGTCCAGGAAAATGAAGCGCTACAGAACGGAATAGAGTGTCGACGGAGGGGCGGCAATTATTCTCGGGAGGATCGTCATTTATCCGGATAATGCCTCGCCCATCGGGGGCGGGCGCAAGGCGCATCTGCCGTCCGCCCGGGGCGATGTACACCGTGTCCGCTTCCGCGGTTTGCCCGTGACTCGCTTCAAGAACGCGCAAGACGCATTTGACGGACAAGCTCTCCGCCAATGTTTGCGTGAAGATCGCTGGCATATGCTGGACAATCAGCACCGGCACTCCAAGCCGCGGCAACGCGGGAAGCAAAACCCCCAAGGCGTTGGGGCCTCCGGTAGACACCCCAATCAGCACCATTTCCGGTTTGGAGATCCCGGATACGCGCCTCATCCGGTCGACAATCGTATCGGGCGCGACGGATGGGCTCGAAATCAGAGGTTTAGAGGATGGCGGACTCTGTATCGAGGAAGTCCCCCGTAGAATGTTGCGCACACCTAATCGGAGAGATAACGCCTTCAGACGCGTCTCAAACTCTGTGCGCAGTATCTTCCGACTTTCCCCCGCGTTCGAGGTATCCGGTTTAGTAATAAAATCGAAAGCTCCTTTCTGAAGCGCTTGCAAGGCAAGCTTCCCCCCCTCGCGTGTTAAGGCGCTCACCACGATAACCGCCGGCATGTTTCCCTCGGTTTTCAGCGCGTCAAGCACTGCCAAACCGTCTAACTCCGGCATTTCCATATCGAGGGTCAATAGATCGGGACGTAGTTCTTGCACTTTCTGCAAAGTCAACCGGCCATTGGAAGCGGACCCAACCACTTCGACGCCGGGGAGAGATGACAATACTTCCGTCATCGCTTTTCGAAAGAAGCTCGAATCATCTGCGACGAGAACCTTCATTCTTCACGCCATCGAAACATCGCTTCGGGATCGATAACGGCGACTAATTGACCGGCTTCGCGCCAGACTCCGCTAAGATGGTTCCTTAGGTTAGGATCCATACCCGTCGGCGGACTATCGATTCCTTTCGTATCGATCGCGAGGGTTTCGGTGACTGCATCCACTAAGAACCCAAACGGTTCGCTTTGATGCTCTATGATCATCAAGCGGGAGTGAGGCCCGATTTCGATACATCCCAATCCGAGGTGCGCCGCCATATCCACGACAGTCACGATTCGCCCTCGTAGGTTCCGAATGCCGGAAACGCCGGGGGGAGCCCCGTGTACCAAAGTCACTTCACCCACCTTAACCACTTCCAGCACAAGCCGGGCATCAATCCCGAAAGTGGCGCCCCCGATCTTGAATCCTGCCAGCAGGAGTTCACTACTGATCATCCCCGCATCCTTCTCATTATCGATTCTCCGCAATTCCGAACCTCCTTGGCGTAGCGCCTCCGGCGCCAGTATTGGTATTCTTATCTTGCCGTACCCCGCTTTCCTCGATCCCGCCCTATCGATATCCTTGAGCGATTCGGTCTGCCCCCCTCCTCAGCAAGCTCTCCGTAGAAGTTGCTTCAATTTCGATCAAAGCGCGATTGATTCTCTTCTCGTGAGCATTTAAAAACGGGGATGGGAATGACAAAAACCGTATTTTATCTCTTCATTCTATCGGTATCGCCCTTTAGAGAGAGGTTCCTTTCCCCACGATCGATTTCCGTTCCTCGGCCTTGGGCAGACGCACGATGAAGACGCTTCCGACACCCGGTTTCGATTCTACCAGGAGCTCTCCGTCCATCCGGCCGACAATCTGTCTTGCGATGGTCAGGCCCAATCCCTCGCCTTCGCTGTCCTTCGGGTTTAGCCGGTGGAAAAGCTCGAAGATAACCTCCTGATGGTTTTCCGCGATCCCGATCCCGTTGTCTTCCACGCGGTACACGGCGCGGTTCGATTCTATCGTTCCGAAGAGGCGCACCTTACCTACCCGATTGGGGTCGCGATACTTCAAGGCGTTTTCGATCAGATTCGAAAAGACCTGGGTTACCTGCACGCTGTCTCCCATACAGTCCGGGAGCTTTTCCACGATGAGTTCGGAGCCGGTCTCTTGAAGGCGGTAGGCAAAGGAGGCGCATACCTGCCCGATCAGCTCTCCCATATTCAATGGTTGAATGTGCAGAGCCGCCCTGCCGGATCGGGAGAGTTTGAGCAGCCCCTTGAGCAAGTTGTCCATCTGACGGGCACTATTCCGGATGTGCTTGAGCGATTGCTCCATTTCATGGAATTCCATATTGACACGCTCTACTATTTCTACCGGGTTTTTATCGCCGGGTTCCAATGCGCTGTTGATACGCATGAGAGCGTATTCCAACTCCCGGCTGAAACCCTCCACATTGACGAGAGGCGATCGCAAGTCGTGCGACGTAACATAGACAATTTGCTCCAGTTCCTTGTTTTTCTCCGCTACTATCTTTTGCGCCTGTTTGATTGCATCCTCCGCCAATTTGCGTTCCGAAATATCGACGAAGTTGACCACCGCCTGGTCGGGCGCGCCACGGAAAACGCGCACTTCGTACACGCCATGGATGCCCCCATGATCGTAAGACACTTCGAAGTTTTGCGTCTCCAATTCTCCTCGGGCTACCGCGCGATACATCTCCGGTACACCGGTTCCTGCAAGAGCAGGGAATGCAAGAAGGATATCCAGTCCCATGAAGCGCTCGTGTTCCGTATGCAGAATATTGTCCGCAGAACGGTTGTACATGTTGAAAACAAGACGGCCATCTTCTTGAAGGTCGTAAATGTGATAACCCACCGGCGAGCTTTCAATGATACTGCGATACTTGGCTTCGTCCTCGCGCAACTGCTTTTCTGCCTGTTTACGGTCCGTGATGTCCCTGGAAACGCCCACAAAATACAAAAAAGAACCGGCGTCTGTAAAAACAGGCGTCATGCTACCTTCGTGCCACCGCCATGTTCCGTTGGCGTGTTTGACCCGGTATTGGTGCCCAGGCTGCGCTTTTTTTGATTCAAGGACTTCCGACATGTATTTTTCGCAATCCAAGATATCGTCCGGATGTACGATCGTGTGAAATCTCTCGTCTATCATGCGCGCAGGTTCATAGCCCAAGATCACTTTCCATGAAGAAGAAACATACAGGAGGACGCCCGCCGAGCTCAATTTCCAGATCAGGTCATAGGAATAGTTCACGAGAAAACGAAAATTTTCTTCGCTTTCGCGCAGACTCTCCCCGGCGGCTTTTCTTTGCCTTAGGATGATGGCGAGCCTTGCGACCAGGAGCAGGAGGGCAAAGATCAGGGCGGTCAAGCCAATCAAAAACCGCCGCGTTTGGGTCTGGAGGGCTTTCTCTATCCGCTTGGCCTCGGTAACGTCGATCATGACAGTGAGAAAATAAAAGTCCTTCTGATCTTGAATAATCTCTCCAGAGAAAAGGCCGGTCAGGACCGCGCCATCGCGGCGTCGAACCTGCAACTCAAAGTCCCGGATAGACCCGTCGACGGCCAACTTGGCGGCCAGACTCTCTTGCTCTTCCTTGTCGAAAAAAAGCCCGAGTTCTTCTGAAGTTTTGCCAATCACTTCCTCCCACGAGTAGCCAAGTGTCTTCAGAAAAGCTTCGTTGACGTCTGTGAAATATCGCATCGGTAGGATGGAAATGGCCATGGAAGCCGGATTGCTCCGGAACATCCGCGTAAACCGTTCCTCCGCTAATTTGTTCTCAGATATGTCGAGTACCGTGAAGGTGATACCCTCGGAGAGGTCAGCGGAGTCTAACGGACTAGAGGAGAGAAGAACATGGCGAATGCTTCCGTCCTTGGCCATCCAGCGGGTTTCCACGGAGCCCACTCCCTTTTCGGCGAGCTGACGGTATAGTTCAGCGCCCGTATCGTCAAACTCCTCCTGGGAGGGGTAGAGCATCCGAGCGCTTTGACCGATGAACTCTTCTTGTGTATAGCCAGTAAGTTTCAGGACGTAATCGTTAACTTGTATGAACACACGGTTTTCTTCCACGCCAATTCCTATAGGAACATTCTTAAGGATGCTCTGCATCTGCTTTTCAGTCAGTGGCTCCCTAAGATTTAAAGCCTCCTGGAATTGCTGCGTCAGCAAGATCCCGGTAGAAAAAAAAAGAAACGCTGCCAGCAGAGCCAGATGCTTTCGGATCGAAAGAGTGGCCGATTCTTCGAAAAGAGTTCTCATTCGTGAATACCGTTGATCTTTGGCACTTGGACGATAGAAAGAAAGAACCCCAATTGGCGAATGGCAGTTACAAATGTTTCATACTCCACCGGTTTGGTAATATAGCCGCCGCATCCCATCGAATAGCAATGTTCGATTTCTCTGGGATCGTCGGTGGTGGTGATCATCACAACCGGAATCTTTCGCAGTTCTGGATCGGCTTTCAATTTTTTCAGCACTTCCGTCCCATTGAGTTTGGGCATACGAATGTCCAGAAGCAGGATGAAGGCATCTCCCGTTTTTCTATGGGGCCCGTCGCCCAAGCGGAAGAGGTAGTCAACCACCTCTTGCCCGTCCGTGAAACGGATGACAGCATTGCTAATCCTTGCGCGGGTGAGATTCTTTCGGATCAGCTCCGCATGACCATCGTCGTCTTCGGCAATAAGGATAATCACTTCCTGCTTCATGCAATTCCCTCCTTTTATAGGATCGGATGACCTATCTGACGGTTCGGACTTCAACCAATTCTCCACTCGGATACGATCGCACCGGCTTTTCAAATGCGTAAAGTTTCATGTTTCTTTAACCGCTATTGAGTACAGGCGTTGATATACTCGAGCTGTTATTGCCCAGAGCGTTGAAACGCCGCTAAGTTAAAGACCCTGCAAACAAGTTATACTCTGACAATTTCCTGATACGCGCTATCGGATCGCCCCCTGACGATCAAGTTTTGAATTGCCCCACCAACCCCTTGAGTTGCTCGGCTAATTTCGATAGCTCCCGCGCGCTGGACTGAACGTGCTCCCCTCCCGTTCGGATTTCGCTCGCCGCAGTATTCAGGCTTGAAACATCCTGTGCCATGCTTCTGGAAACGGCTGCCGTCTGCGCCACGCGTTCATTCGCTTCGCGGACGCCCGCCGACGCTTGAGCAATGTTCATCGCCACGTCTCGGGTTACTGTCGCTTGTTCTTCGATAGCTGCCGCGATACCGGTAACGATCTGGCCAACCTCCCGGATAACGGCTGTGATCTTCTCAATATCGGCAATGGCGCTCCCCGCTGTGGTCTGAACCCCTTCGATCTTCGCTTTGATATCTTCGGTGGCCACCGCTGTCTGTTTGGCCAACTCTTTGATTTCGCCCGCCACTACGGCAAATCCCTTTCCCGCCGCGCCGGCCCGCGCCGCTTCGATTGTGGCGTTAAGCGCCAGCAAGTTAGTTTGAGAAGAAATATCCGTAATGGTCTCAGTAACTTTGCCAATTTGCTGAGCCGCAGTACCAAGCTGCTTCATGAGCGCCGATACCGAAGCTGCCTGCTCACCCGCCTGCGAACTGATCGCCCGCGCTTTCTCAGAGCTCGAGGCGATTTCGCCGATTGTCGCGCTCATTTCTTCTGTGGCGCTGGCCACGGACGAAAGGTTGGTCGAAGCTTGCTCCATGCTCGCCGCGACATTCGTTGTGTTTGAGCTCGATTCCTCCGCTGCGGCGGCTACAGTCGAAGTCTTGGCGGACATGGTTTGCACGTTCTGCGAGGTTTGCTCGCTCACAGCCGTCAACTCGGTAGCCGAAGACGCGACGGTTACGGCGTTTATAGAAAGATCACCCAACATCTTCCTCATACTTTCCGCTAAAGTTTCTGCAGCCAAAGAAACCGTACCGATTTCATCCCCGCGTTGGGTATCTCCCTTTCTGACTTCTCCGGTGTAATCCCCCTTTGACATCGATCCGAGAAAACTTGCAACTCGAACGAGAGGACGGGAGATGCTTCGGCTTATCAATACTCCTAACAATAAGGCCACGAAAAAACCGACGATCATACTATATAAAACGGCCTTCTCCATTACTTGCGCTTGGTCAACCTGACTTGAAGCCATCCGTAACGTATTTACGTTGTTATTCTCGGCTAATTCGTCGAGAATCGCTCCCACAGAGTTTGATATCGGGATCATCCGGTCGATCGCGATGCGGTATTCTTTGTAAAGCCCCGCGCGTTGCTGCGAATCGACGCTACTGACGAAGCGCCTTATCAACGCGTCTAATTCAGTATAGACGCGACGCCACGCCGCGTATTCGGAATCGAGTTTAACCATCAGTTCTCTGCCTAACTCCGATTGTCGGGGAATGGATTTCAGCGCTTTCATGTATTCGTCCACGCGCGCCCAGCTTGTTTCCCTTTCCTCCTGAACGCGCCGATACGAAGCCAGGGCGATCGCGTGTTCCGAATTCTCTTCAAGATAGATGTCCAGCGTTTGCGCCCGGATCGCCATTCGCTCCCTGTTGAGCCCTCCTATGGATTGCAAATCTGGGATTCGGTTCGTCGCCATGTTCGAGATGCCCTGTTCCATACCGTCGATGCTGAACCAGGCGATAATTCCAATAACTAAGCCGATGGCCCCAACACCCAGGAACCCGAAGATCAATTTTTT
>CAZMHO010000105.1:0-8945 GCA_964566085.1 uncultured Thermotogaceae bacterium
CCGAATGATTTCGTTTCGTATTATACCGCCAAAGTCGGCAATTGGTTCTTCCTCAGAAAAAATAGTATTCTGGAGAATGGAACAGTTTTACTGGGGCGAGATACGGTTTTCTGTTTTCAAATGATACAATCGAGCTGATCAAAACGAGACGAAAGCTTAAAGAATACACGAGCGAAAGGATGGTTGAAATGAAACCGAAGGTCTTTATCACAAGGCAGATACAGTCCGAAGGATTGAGAATGCTCGAACCTTTTTGCGACATCGGGTTATGGGAAGAAGATCGTCCGATACCGAAACAGGTGTTGCTGGATAAGGTAAAAGGCATCCGGGGATTGATCTCCATGTTGTCGGATCCGATCGATCAAGAGGTCATTACCAGCGCGCCCGCGCTAAAAGTGGTTGCAAATTTCGGCGTCGGATTCGACAACATAGATGTGGCTTGCTGCACACGAGAAGGCATTCGCGTTGGAAACACCCCGGATGTTCTGACAGATGCCACGGCAGATCTTGCCTTTACGCTTCTGTTAACCCTCGCCAGGAGAATAGAAGAAGGCGCCAGATACGTCAGGGAGGGACGCTGGCTTTCGTACAGCCCGACGCTCTTCCTCGGGAAAGATTTATCGGAGACGACGCTCGGAATCATCGGATTCGGCCGGATCGGGCAGGCAGTCGCAAAACGCGCCAAAGGATTCGGAATGCAGGTTATTTATGCCAACCCTTCACGAAAACCTGAGGCGGAAGAACGAATCGGCGCGCGATGTGCCTTCTTTAATGAGCTTCTCGAACGCTCGGACTTTATCAGCCTCCATTGCCCATTAACACCCAAAACGAATAGATTGATCGGCGAAAAAGAGTTTGAAAGGATGAAGAAAGAAGTCATTCTCGTAAACACTGCGAGAGGGAAGATCGTTGATACAGACGCCTTGATCAAAGCTTTGAGAACCGGGCGTATCGCCGGCGCCGCCCTCGATGTCACCGAACCGGAACCGCTTCATGGCGATCATCCGTTGCTGAAGCTGGACAACTGTTTAGTCGTCCCGCATATCGGATCCGCGACAACCCGCACACGCTCCCGAATTGCGGAGATGTCCGCGAAGAACATACTCGCCGGTTTGAACGGTGAGAAACTCCCGTATCCCGTCAATACGATCGGGTAAGTTCTGATCGGTAGACCAGTGCTCTGACGTGCGGGTGATTATCTACGGGTTTGTCGCGATGCGTGTCTCCTCCTTTGCCTTCCATCAGTTCTTGGAAGGGACCAAGACGTCCGCGCCAATCTTCGTGTTTTCCGAAAATAACCAAAACATCGCCGACAGTATCACGAAGATCGTGCGCCGCGGGGTAACGGTTTTCGATGGATTAGGCTGGTATACGAAAGAAAAACGAAGCGCTTTGATGTTCTTCGTGCCGCGAAAGGAAGTACCCGAAGTCCTTTCCATCGTAAAGGAGACCGCGAGGCTTACCTCTCCGTCGCTTCCGTTCGGTCCGTTTATGGTCAGGGATTCGGATCGCTGGCGTTTTAGTAGGAAAACGAATTATTCTTTCGATGGGTATGGTAAAATTATTACGAAAGGGGTGATCGATATTGCTAATCGTCAAAGGTGCGCAAATATGGAAAGACCGCAGTTTGAAACGGCTTGATTTTTCTGTGGAGGGGGGCAAGTTTTCCGCCTTTTCTCCCTCCCTTCTACCCGGGCCCCAGGATCAGGTGCTCAACCTATCGGGGCAATACGTCTATCCCGGGTTGATCGACCCACACACGCATGTGGGGCTTTTGGAAGAAGAGACGGGGAATTTTGCCGGAAACGACGTGAACGAAACCTCTAGTCCGGCGACCGCGGGTGTTCGGGCGATAGACGGGATCAATCCGATGGATGCGGGGATTCGCAATGCCCGTAACTACGGCGTGACAACCGTTTGTGTGATGCCCGGCTCCGCCAATGTGATCGGGGGAGAAGGCGTGGTGATCAAGACCGCCGGGAAATCGGTCGACAAGATGGTGGTGGCGTCGGCGAGAAAAATCGTCAAGATGGCCTTCGGCCGGAATATCACCTGGACATGGTCGAAAAAAGAAAAATACCCTTCGACACGTTTGGCGGTGGGCGCGGTTCTACGGGAGAAGCTCACTGCCGCAAAGAACTACATGGCAAACCCTGAACGGGTTGACACGTTCGAGATGGAAGTGTTGTCGAACCTTTTGAAGAAAGAAGCCGTCGCGCGGATTCACGTGGCAAATTTGGAAGACATCGAAACCATCTCTCGGATCGCGCGGGAATACGATTTCGATTACGTCTTGGACCACGCCTCCGCGTTGCATACGAACGTCGATTTCGCTAAAACGCTGAAAGTGCCGGTGATCTTGGGCCCGTTAAACGTCGCGGGCAAGTCCTTCCAGTCTTACGATGTGACTTTTGAATCGGTGAAGATCCTTCTCGACGCAGGACTTCACGTTTCAATCATGACGGATGCGCCAGTCATCCCCTTAAACCTTGTCAGACTACAAATGTTCCTCATCGACCGGTATCGCTTGGATCGCGCGGATATCCTTGCCCTCTTCACAGAAAATCCCGCTAAGACTTTAGGGATCGAAAAACAAACGGGTTCATTGGATAGTGGAAAAGACGCGGATTTTGTTGTTTTGGATGGGGATATTTTCGACTATCGCAGTCGCGTTCGTTCGACCTATATTGACGGAAACGCGGGTGGAGGCGAAGACAATGAAATGGATTCTTAAGAACGCGATGATTCATCCCATCACTTCTGAACCCTTCCGAGGTTCATTGCTGATCGATAAGGGAACAATCGCCCAAATCAACCCCTCCGAGAGAAAAGGGACGCAAACCATTGACGCCGAAGGATACCATCTCTATCCGGGCATCGTGGAAGAGCACTGCCATATCGGGACTCACGGAGAAAAAACCAATCAAACGGCCGATCAGGACACCAACGAATGGTCCGAACCCATCACGCCGGAGATGAATGCGTTGGACGGGATCAAGGTATTCGATTACGGATTCCGGATGGCTTTGGCGAACGGCATCACAACCCTAAACATCTTCCCCGGAAGCGGCAGCCCGATTACCGGTGTCGGCGTCGCCCTGAAAAATGACCCGTCCCTTCGTTTCGAGGAACGTATCCTGCTTAAAGAGTCCGGATTAAAGATGGCCTTTGGAGAAAATCCGAAGACCGTCCACTCCCAAACCTCGAAAACGATACAAACCCGAATGGCAACCGCCGCCCTGATTCGAAAAGCCTTCCAGGATGCGCTCAACTACGAAAAGAAAAAGGAAAAAGAAACCAATCGTCGCATGGAAGTGCTTCTACGGGTTCTAAAAGGGGAATTGATCGCCCACGTACATGTGCACAGAGCGGACGATATACAAACGATCATTCGGATTGCCGATGAGTTTCACTTCAAATTCCATTTGGAACATGCCACAGAATCCCATCTGATTCCGGATATCATCGTCCAACGTCAAATACCCGTAGCGATCGGGCCGATGTTTACCGCCAAATACAAGATCGAAGTGAATCATCGCAGCCTCAGAACCCCGGCTATCCTCGAGAAAGCGGGTGTGAAGGAGTTGTCGCTGATCACCGATCACCCGGTCATCCCGATCTGGAATTTGCCCATCGAGGCTTCTATGGCCGTTCACTACGGTTTGAGCGAGGATCTTGCCCTAAGGTCCATCACCATCAATCCGGCGAAAAACCTGGGATTAGATCATCGTATAGGTAGTTTAGAGGTGGGAAAGGATGCCGATATGATCCTTTTGGATCGGGAACTGTTAGACCCCACGCATCGTGTTTTGCGCGTTTGGACGAACGGACGACTGTCCTATGACACCGAAAAAGAAGGGATGGTATTATGAGAAAGAAGGTTTCGAATGTCACGATCCACAGTATCGCCCAAAAACCTTTTCAAGGCGAATTGGTTATAGAGGAAGGGAAGATCGTTGAGGTCGGCAAAACGTGCGACCTTTCTGTCGAAGAGGTCATTGATGGCAAAGGCGGACTCTGTTTCCCGGGCTTTATCGACGCGCATTCGCATATCGGTCTCAATGCGGAAGGCTACGGGTTCGAATACGACGATGTCAACGAGATGACGAACCCCGTAACGCCGGAAGTCCGTACGGAAGACGCTTTCGTTCCTACGGACGCAGCCCTCAAAGAGTCCGCGCTGGGTGGGGTTATGGTCCATTGCATTCTGACCGGCAGCGCGAATCCCGTAGGCGGACTCGCTTTTATAGCCCGATATACCCCGAGTAACCTGACCGGCGACAAGGTCGTCCAAAGAGATATCGGTTTGAAAATGGCCACCGGCGAAAACCCGAAAAGGGTGTATGGCGCCAAGAATCTGATGCCTGTTACGCGGATGGGAACCGCAGCCATCATACGAAAGTTTCTTCAGGACGGCGTAAACTATATTGGAAAAAAAGCTAAAGCGAAAAAAGAGAAAAAGCCTTTTTTTGAAACCGACCTCAAGCTCGAAATTGCCGAAAAAGTGCTGAAGAAACAGATACCCGTTCGGGTCCATTGCCACCGTTCGGAGGATATGCTCACCGCCTTGCGCATAAAGGAAGAATTCGGTATCCGAATGGTGATCGAGCATGCGACGGAATACCTCAAAGTCAGACAAGAGATCAAGAGGTCGGGTGTCCCGATTATCCTTGGCCCGTTTATGTCTTCCCGACCGAAAGTTGAGCTGAAAGACTTGACCTATAAAACCTACAAGGCAGCGCTCGAGGACGGGGTGCTCATGGCGTGTATGAGCGATCATCCCGTTTTTCCTTCTCAGGTTTTGCGGTTGCAGGCCGGAATGGCGGTGGCGTACGGTGCGGATGAAGAAGGGATGTTTAGGGCTCTAACGATTATGCCGGCTCAGATTCTCGGGATCGACAAAGATTACGGCTCTATCGAGAAAGGGAAACAAGCCAGTCTGTGTATTTGGGACGGTCACCCGTTCGATGCGCGGTCACACGTGATCTGGAACGATCAAGACGGTTGGACCTCTCTGTAATCCGCTCAGAAAAACCGGTAGAAATGTGGTAAAATAACCGCATGCCAACTAAAGGGGGGTATCTTATGACAAAAAAAGAATTGATCTCGTTGATCGCCGAATCCACGCAGGAGACCCAAAAAAACGTGGACGGTTTTCTCGACGCCTTCACAGAAATCGTCAGGGAAGAGTTAAAGGCGGGCAATGAAGTGCGTTTGGTCGGATTCGGGACTTTTAAAGTGATCCAGAAGAAAGCCCGAAAGGGGATCAATCCCAAAACTCTCAAGGCTATCAACATCCCCGCTACGAAAGCGCCGAAGTTTGTCGCCGGGAAAGAGCTTAAAGAACGCGTCGAAAAATAACCGAACGAAACAAAAAGACCCCGAAAGGGAGTTCAACTTAGGGATTTATAAAAACAAGTAAATTTTTGACCGACTCTCTTCAAGCGGAGGCTCGAAAATAAAGACTGCACCGAAGGATAAAACCTTTAAGTGCAGTCTTTATTTTGCGAACCTAGCGCAAGTCCTTGCGGAATAAAATACTGCGTGATATAACCTGTATTCCCGCGAACACCTAACGAGCCAGTCTTTGGAAAATCGCAAAACCCGCGGTCATGCTTGATTTTCTCTTTATAGGAGTTGCATTAATCATCGTTATGTGATAGTATATGCCTAACGAGGAGGGAGAGAGAATGGCTGCGATGGTCTACCAAAAAGACAAACGATCCGGTCTCACCTATGCCTATGAATCGGTATCTCATTGGGATAAGGAGAAGAAACAATCCAGGGCGAAAAGAACCCTCATCGGACGCGTGGATGAAAGCACGGGTGAAATCATTCCCACCGATGGACGAAACCGAAAAGAAAAACAGTCCCCTTCGGCGAAACGAGGGCCGGTACCCGCAGAAAAAACCGCTCGTTTCTTCTATGGCGCCACCTATCTTCTGGATACCCTGGGGGAAAAACTGGGGGTGGCGCCAGACCTGAAACAGTGTTTTCCGGATAGCTGGCGAAAGATCTTGTCTATCGCCTACTACCTTGTTCTGGAAGATCATAGCCCGTTATACCGTTTTGAGAAGTGGGCAGGCTTGCATAAACACCCTTACGGAGACACCCTCCCCTCCCAGAGAAGCAGCGATCTGTTCGCCTGTGTAACCGAAGAAGGCAAACAAGAATTCTTTCGATTACAAGGTCGGAGGCGGAGCGAAAAAGAATACTGGGTCTACGACATCACTTCCATCTCCAGTTATTCCGAAAGCCTTCGGCAGGTTCAGTACGGAAAGAACAAAGAAGACGATCACCTTCCGCAATTGAACCTGGCTCTGGTGTACGGTGAAACGACCGGACTGCCCTTTTATTACCGAAAGCTGGCAGGAAACATACCGGACTCCAAAACCGTCAAGCATCTGTTAGCCGATCTCAACACCCTGGGATTCAGCAGGAGCAAGCTGGTGCTGGACCGGGGTTTTTACAGTGCAGACAACGTGAATGCGCTGCTAAAGGACCATGTGAAATTCCTGATGGGCGGACTGATGACGTTGAACCTCGTCCGATCGAATTTGGAAGGTCTCTATGATGATTTTCGAACCTTCGAGCACTATGACGATACATACGAGCTCTACCACCATACCGTTCGAGTCCCTTGGCCTTATAGCCAGGAACGTCCCTACAAAAAGGATACCCTGAAAGGGAATCGGCGGTTGTACATTCACTATTACTACAATGCGGATCAAGCGGCCGAAAAAGAGAAAGCCCTGGATAAAATGCTCATAGGGCTCAAACGAGAACTGGAGAGCGATCAACGCATGGCGGTACACGAACCGATAGTTACGAAGTACTTCGAAGTAAAAACTACTCCTAAGAGGGGAGCTCACGTCGTTGTGAAAGAAGATGCGGTACATCGGGCTAAGAAATACGGGGGGTTCTTTTGTCTTCTCACCAATGAAAAACTGGAAGCGATTCCGGCTTTGGAAATCTACCGAAACAAAGACCTGGTAGAAAAAGCGTTTGGAAACCTGAAGGAAAGGCTGAACCTTCGCAGGACCCTCGTGTCCTCCGAACAGAGCTTGGACGGGAAGCTCTTCGTGGCCTTTGTTTCGCTGATCTTCCTTTCCACCATCAAGAAGCGAATGCAGGACACCGGTCTGTTCAAGAAATACACCCTTCAGGAACTCTTGGACAAGTTGGACGTGATCGAGTGTTTTGAAACCCCGGGACAGAGGATGCGGGTGGGCGAAATCCTCGAGAAGCAGAAAGACATCTATCGCTGTCTCGATGTTGACCCACCTTCCTCGTTATGAGTCGACGGGAATCCAGGATACCATGCGTATTTATGAATACAAAAGAGGAACGGTGGCCCGCATTCCATACCGCGTACTAGAAAAATTGGCGGCCCTTTTCGATGAAAATCCATAAGAAGTTCAAGAGCAATACCGGCGATGGCGGAAAGCTCAAACAGCAGGAGACGCCGCAGGAAAACAGGAAACGCAACTTTATCAAAAAAAGAAAGACTTGATAGGGGACAGCCGTCAGAAAACTAAATAAAACATGTTCCGTACGATATCAACACGGCACCCTCAAATGAGGAAAAAGAAGACTGTGTTTGGCTTGCGAAAGGATTTAAAATAATCTTATCTATGGAGAATATTCGTCCGACCAAATTCGTTTACATCGAACGAAACGCACCCTATCTTTTGTCTTATTATTGGGCAAGCGGACCGGAAGTGTTCGCTTTATACCTGACTGTTTGACTTCGGGAATCTTTATGGTATAATCAAAAGGAACGTATTACAATGTATTACATAGAAGGAGGGGAAACAGTGGGCACGATATCTGTACGATTAAGTGATAAAGACGATACCTTGTTCCGAAAATATGCCAAAATCCACGATATGGACCTTTCTTCCTTTATTCGTCAGGCCGTTATCGAAAAAATTGAAGACGAATACGATTTAGCCTTGTTCAATAAAGTCTGGGAGGAAGAAAGAGATAAAGAAAGGGTCACCCATGAAGCAGTAAAAAAAGAACTTGGCTTATGAAGTATCGTGTCGAGTATACCTCCAAAGCTTTAAAACAACTTAAAAAGATGGATCGACAAACCTCCGCTTTCATTATCTCCTATATTGAAAAGAATCTCGTAAATTGTACCGACCCGAGGAAATTCGGGAAGTGCCTCGAGGGAAATTTGAAAGATAAATGGCGCTATCGGGTCGGAAACTACAGAATTTTGGCGAAGATAGAGGACGAGCAAATCATCATCGTTATCCTCGAGGTCGGGCATCGGAGTACTATTTATCGGGAAAAATAAACCCGGGGCATACGTTTATCCGCCCCAACGAAATACGGAAGGAATTTAAGGTAATCATTCCGCAAATACCGAGTAGCGCTCGTCCGTGTGTAGACGAAAACCCAAATAGAAGCGTATATTATAAGACCTTACAAAAGCGGTTCGAATGACAATATGAAGAAGGAACGGGTGGGGACCGAAAGCATTACCGTTTTTTACTTATCGTCATATGATGAGGATTTCTCGCGACCGGCGGAATACGGGAGAAATAACAGCGCTTCCTCAGAAAACGCTTACCCCTCAAGAGATTACCAAATCGCGACCAAAACATACGGGGTTGCGCCAGGATTAATAAAGAGAATCGTGTTTCTCGTTATGGTGTAGATCGTCCCTCCCGTATCAAAGGTGAAAAACTCCCCGTGAGTACTGTCCCATACGCTTGCTTGATACCCTGAAAGCACGTCGAAGTCCTGCTGTGTCCCGTTGGCATAAGGCCCATATTGGTCATAGACTCCCGGAGCGGTATAAATTCTGAGCCATACGATAATTCCCTCGCCTTGATCGTTGCTTAAGGTTAAAACGTAACCGGTCTACGTCGGTGTGATGGAACACGAAAGGGCTGAAAAAACTACACTTAAAAATAGAAACGCGGTTACGATCA
>CAZMHO010000106.1:0-8824 GCA_964566085.1 uncultured Thermotogaceae bacterium
GTCTGACGAAAGACGAAGAGGAATTGCTGACATTCACTGATTTTCCAGCAGCGCACTTCCAGCATATCAGAACCACGAATCCGATAGAATCGAGTTTTTCTACCATTCGGCTCAGGACAAAAAAGATGAGGAACTGCGGTAACCGAAAAACAACGCTTGCGATGATGTTCAAGTTATCACAGCAGGTAGAAAAAGGATGGCGTAAACTTCGAGGATTCAAAGAGATTCCGTTCGTACTGGAAGGGAAGTCATACCACAATGGCTTGCAAATGGAAAAATGGGGGGCGGAGAGTTTTCGCCGGCTCCGGAAACGGCAAATCGAGTCCCATGTCCGTTATAAAGTTTAACATTGTGTTTTGTTTCAGTAGAGATAGGTGCCACGTACAAGGCTTCGAACTTCTATTCCGAGTATAAAAAACTTTCTGTCTGGTTTCTCTTCGAAAACAGGCGTTCTGTCCTTGGAGAAGGAAGAGAATGATCGCTCGCATGCTTGCTATGGTATAATAACAGGGATCCGTTAAAGAATAGTTCGAGATAATTTAAAGACAATCTAAATTTATAACTCTGTGTATGAAAATGAAACTTTTTTAAGCCCGACACGCAGGGGTCTCTGTTTTGTTTCGATCATTGCTCTTAATAGGCAACTAAAGACAAACGCAAATGGAGGTTCCCCAGAGGTTTTATGAACAATCGTTTGAGTTTTCGGGGCCTTCTGATTTTCTTCGAAGAAGCGATACCGTACTGAAATAGGAGGAATTTGATGAAAAATTTTACAAAAACGTTTTTTATTGTGATTGTCCTAACACTTTTTTTGTCGACGGCGATATCTGCCACATCGACCGGCGGAATCGAATCGTTACCTTTATGGCAAACGGAGTCCACCCGCGAAACCAAAAGGATCGTTGTAATCAGTGACCTTCACCTGGGGGTGGATGACAGTTTTTCCGAAACAGTTAAGAACAAGAACCTGCTCGCTGAGTTCCTGGAACGGCTCTTAGTAAGCGACATCGACGAACTTGTTATCGCCGGTGACATGCTCGACGAGTGGTTTGTACCCATTACTTTTCCCTCTCATACCGATTTGGGAGTATTCTTTCGTCAAGTTGCAGACAATAATGCCGGCATTATGGCCGCTTTCAAAAAAGTAATTCAAAGCGGCGTCAAGGTAAGCTATGTTCCGGGCAACCACGACCTTCTTTTGGACGAAGAAACGCTAGCGAACCTGATTCCGGGAATTTTCCAGGCGCGCGATGTTGAGGGTCTGGGAACCTATCGCACTGGGATGCGCTCAGAGATTGCCATTGAGCACGGCCATCGTTATGACTCTTTCTGTTCACCCGATCCTTTGTCCAACAAAGAGTTTACGGGCGATTATCCTTCATTTTTGCCTCCCGGATATTTCTTCACCCGTCTGGCCGCCACTTCTGTTATGGAGGGGAAATCGGCTTCCAAGAAGGACCTGCCTTATATAGAAGCTCCTTCAAAAGAAGATGCGGACCAGCAGGATGCCTATTCGTATTACAAAGTATGGCTGTGGGCGATGACGACCTTTCCAATCGAAGCCGGTTTTGACGAAAAGTTCCTATACTGCGGGGTCAACGGATACGACAATAGCTTTTCCCTGAGCGACATCCTCCCCACCGTTCAAGAGGACGGTTCAATCAGTTCGGTATTATATGCGAACGTTCAAAGGCGTTGGGAGACAGTTCAGGAGCTTAATCGCGTAGTCACGAAGAATCCTTTCGCCTTGGCGACCGCGGGCGCTATTGACCATACCTTCTTTGACGCGCAGGCCGTTAAGCAGTATTTTGATTTGGATCCGTGCATCGATGTGGTCGTTTTTGGGCATTCCCACGTACCGGTCATCAATCGCTTTCAGCAAGGCTATGATAAAGAAAAGGTATACGCCAACAGCGGTACATGGATTGACGAGAATCCGAACAATTTGGATAGGTGCTTCGTGGTGATCGAATCCGGCAGGCAATCCACAGTCGTCCGCCTGATGGAGTATCACGCGGACGGAACGATAGGCAATGCTGAAGAAAAATAGAATTCCGCTTAACAAAACGGGCGATAAATCCTCGTTTTCGATCTTGGGCGACTCGTAAGGGCTTACGAAACGCCTTGACTGTGTTTCTCGGAAAGCGTTGACTTTGTTTTCGAAACTATGATACAATAGCGCCAGTTTAGGGAGGGTGTTATGCTTAATCTAAAAGGACTTTTAAATCTTCATCATCATCACGGATACCTCAACCGCGTCGACGGCAGGTATTTCGTTTGATATAAATCAAAACCTGAGAGCCGATGCGGAAGCATCGGCTCTTTTTTTTTGCAAAGGAGCGTCATCCATGACATTCATCCCCTCAGACCAATTTATACATCATCCTATCTTCCATTCGACCGCATAGCCGGACGATTTTCCACAGCATTTTCTCAAAATGAAAGCCGGCGCGGAAAAAAGTACCGGCTTATTTTTTTGGAGGTAAAAATGAAAAAAGACATCTTCAGTGAAAACAAAAAGATCGCCGGATTGTCGAAACGGATCAGGGAAACCTTTGACGGTTGGAGCTACGAAGAGTTCTTCTTGCCCTTTATCGAAGAGTACGCCGATTCTTTCAGAGGCGGCTTGAAGTATAGCGACGGGAAGCGGTTTTATCTGATAAAACCGGATGCGACCTCACAAATCATCGAGCGCGTGAAGCATCCGAGAGAGTATCGGTATTTTTATTTCACCGACTATTTTCTTAACGATGGCAGTTGTTCGGTTCAGTTCGGCGCGGAATTCATCGGAGAAAACCCCTTACAGCAGAAGATCGAAATCCTCCACGTCGTCGCTTCTGTACTTGGTTCGGCTGAGGTGAAGCAGTTCTGTGTAGATATCGGCTCATTGACCTATCTGAATGGGATTCTTTCGAAGATTCCCGAATACAGACACGAAGCAATGAAAGCGATTGAGAAGAGAGACTTTTCTCCGGTCGAAAAAATGAAGATCGACGAAGGGGTTAAGGAAGCGTTGTGGCATGTTTTTTGTTTCCGGGGGAAAACCAGTGGGATTCCGCAACTCGACGAAATTCTTGAAAGTCTACCTGAAGAGAACTTTTTCGTCGATACGGGAACGGTAAGGTATCTTGATTATTACGAGGATATCGTGTTCGAAATATATACTCCTTCCAGCGGAAAAGCGCTTGGGGGCGGAGGGGACTATGCGGTGAAGGGGATGACCGGATTTGGGTTTTCAATGGATCTGCGATCGTTGGCGGAAGTAGCCGGGTTTCAGCCGGTTAACGATCGAGAGCGGAAGGACGGCGAGATAAAAATGATTTACGCAGAAGCGAAAAATAGGGTTGCAAACGGGAAAAAGGTGGAGGTGGTCGTATGAACGTCTCTTTTGTCCTGCCAAGTGGGAGACTGTTCAAAGAATCAGAGAAAGTATTATCCGAGATCGGTATGGAAATACCCGAAAGGAGTTCACGCGAAATGGAAGTCCATAATGGCTGCAATTCTTTCGTCTTTGCGAAAGCTTTCGATGTGCCGGTCTATGTGGAACACGGGATAGACATCGGGATAGCGGGAAGCGACGTTGTGTCGGAAAGGGGCTGCGATGTTTTTGTACCTCTCGAATTACCGTTCGGAAAATGCCGAATAAGCGTTATCGCTCCGATCAGAAGTAGCTTCTTAGTTTCGGAAATGGAGGGATTTACCGTCGCCACCAAATATCCGAAAACGACTGAGCGGTTTTTCGATTCAGCCGGTATCACCGTAAATGTGGTCAAATTGCACGGCGCGGTGGAGTTGGGACCAAAGGTGGGGATATCCGACGCCATCGTGGATATCGTGGATTCGGGAAATACGATGAGAGTCAACAGTTTGAAGGAGATCGGGGTGGTGTCGGAAGTGAACGCGGTCTTACTCGTGAACCGGATATCCCAGAAAACCAAATTCACCTTGATAAACGAGATCGTAAACCGAATACGGAACGTTAACCATCAAACCGCTCTATCCGCTCAACTTTTCCCGGAAGCTTTTAGAAGCATTCACTGAGGAGGGGAAAAAATGAACCTGAGACGATATGTCTCCGACCTATTGGATTCGATTCGGGAGAACGGTGAAAGCGCGCTGAGAGAGTGTAGGCAAAGATTTGACAATTACACCGGAGAGTTGGCGCCCGATGGACGAGAGTGGGCCTATGCAGAAACGGTCGGCAAAGACGACCGAGATATGTTTGAAAGCATCATCGAGAGATTGTCCGATTACCACAAACGGGAGGAAAAAAGAGAGTTCGCGTACCTGCGAAATGGCTCCCTTTTCGGGATGAAAGAAGTCCCAATTTCCAGAATCGGCGTGTATATCCCGGGGGGGAGGCCGCTCCCTTCGACGCTGATGATGACCGCCGTTCCTGCCCTCATCGCCGGGGTTGAAGAAATCGCGCTTTGCACGCCACCCGTCAACGGTAGGATCCCGGCGGAAATCCTTTATCTGGCAAAAAGGTTTGGACTGAAAGAAATCTATAAGATCGGTGGAGTACAGGCGATCGCGGCGATGGCTTACGGTATTGGCATGAAGCGGGTGGATAAGATCTTCGGACCCGGGAATTCCTACGTAAACGAAGCGAAAAGGCAGGTATACGGGGACGTGGGTATCGACAGCCCGGCAGGCCCTTCTGAAGTCTGCGTGATTGCGGATGGGAACGCCAACAAAGAGTACGTTCTGAACGACCTGATGAGTCAACGCGAGCATGGGAAGGATTCGAAAGCGTGGCTGCTGACGCCTTCAGCGGAATTGGCCGCATTTTGCAACAACGGGCAGATAGAGATTACGATCCTCGATACCCTCGACGCCTGTGTCCGAAAAGCGAACGAGATCGCTCCCGAACATCTGCAAATACTTGTTGCCGATCCTTTGAAATACCTGGATTCGGTCAGAAACGCAGGCGCCGTTTATTTCGGAGAAAACACACCCGTTCCGAGCGCCGATTACTTTCTGGGGACTAATCACGTACTCCCGACGGGTGGCGCGGCGCGTTTTTCATCCGTTCTGACCGTAGATGATTTTCGAAAGAGGATCGCCTTCGCTTCTCTATCCGAGAAGGAGTTGATGGACCATCGCGGTTTGGGGATTCGCATGGCCGCGATCGAAGGACTTTCCTATCACGCGAAATCACTGGCGGTCAGAAACGCGCGGAAAGAAGGCGCGTGATGATGAGAAGAACCACAGCTGAAACGGATATATCTGTCGCGCTGGGGACCGAAGCGACAACGATCCGACTCGATGATCCGACTCTCGCGCACATGCTTCGGACACTGTTTTATTATATGAAGAAAACAGCCTTTGTGGAAGCGCAGTACGATCTGCGGCATCATTTGTGGGAAGATATGGGGATCACGATCGGCTGTGAGATAAAAAGCCGGTACGACAGAGAGCGGATACAGCGGTACGGTACCGCGTTCATCCCCATGGACGACGCGCTCGTGATGGTGGCTTTGGATTTTTCGAGAGGATTTGTCGAATTCGACCTCGCATGCGCTTCTTCCGAAGAGGGATTTGAACCGGGGCTCTTCCGCGAGTTTTTATGGGGATTGGCGAGAAACGCCAGCTTGACCGTACACGTGAAGCAGCTCTCGGGAACCAATCCGCACCATATCCTCGAGGCGGGGTTCAAAGCTTTGGGGTCGGCTATGCGAATCGCTTTGGAACCCTCGGAAGAGAGCGTTACGACAAAGGGGGTACTGTAGTGGGAAACGTAGCGGTGATCGATTTGGGTGTGGCGAATGTTTTCAACGTCGTCAAGGCCGTCGACGGATATGTGGTGAGTTCGCCTCGGCAGCTCTGGGAAGCCGAGAAAATCGTGATCCCAGGAGTGGGGAATTTTTCCGCAATCACCGAACGCCTCGATGTCTTTAGAAATGTCCTGGCGGCTAAGATAGAAGAATCCACTCCATTCCTCGGTATCTGTCTCGGGTTCCAAATCCTTTTCGAATCGAGCGAAGAGGGCATCGGCTCATCAAAAGGCCTCAGTTTTCTCAAAGGCCGGGTCAGGCGTTTTAGAGAGATCAGAATCCCTCATATGGGCTGGAACCAAATCGCGCTGACCGGGGACTCTCCTTTATTTTATGGGATTAAGAGCGGAGCTTACTTCTATTTTGCACATTCCTATTATGCCGAAGTGGAAGAGGAAGGGGTGGTAACCGCCTTTACCGACTACGGTTCTGAAGAAGGCGGCGCCCCGTTTCGTTTCGCCGCTTCGGTGGGTAAGAGAAATGTCTTCGGGGTTCAATTCCACCCCGAAAAATCCGGAAATACCGGCCAAAGGCTTCTGGAAAATTTTAAACGGATCGCGGTGAGAGGAAAATGACTCTGTACCCTGCCATTGATTTGATGGGCGGACAAGCGGTTAGGCTGTATCAAGGCGATAAAAACCGCGTCACGGTTTACGGCGATCCGGTAAGAATCGCGCTCACCTACCGAATGTATACCGAAAGGCTTCACATCGTCGATCTGGATGGCGCTTTCTGCGGAAAACCCGTAAACCTCAAAACAATGGAAAAGATAATCGCCGAAACCGGTATGCACGTTCAGATAGGTGGAGGCTTCCGGGACTACGAAAGCGTGAAGGCGGCTTATGGTTTCGGCGCAGCTCATGTGATCGTGGGCACGAAAGCCTTCGATTTCCGCTTTCTACAAAAAATCACCGATGAATTTGAAGGCATTACCGTCAGCTTGGATCTAAAAAAAGGGGAACTGATGACCTCCGGATGGCAAAACAGCGAAAAGGCCGGGCTTTATCAGCGATTCTACCTTTTTAGAAAGTACACCCATCGATTCATTTACACGGATATAGAAAAAGACGGAACCCTCGGAGGCGTCGCCGGTGTGGAACGATTCTGGGGAGACTCCGAAATGATTTACGCGGCCGGAGTGCGCAACGCAGAAGACATCGAAGGACTCGCGGGAATGGGGTTTTCCGGAGTGATTATCGGGAAAGCGCTTTTGGATGGCGCCGTCACACTCGCGGACCTTCAGGGGCGGTGAGAAGATGCTGGCCAAAAGAATCATCGCTGCCCTGGACGTTCAGAAAGGAAAAGTGGTTAAGGGGATCAAGTTTCGGAATATCGTCGAAACGGGCGATCCGATCGTCCAATCGATTGCCTATGAAAAACACGGAATCGATGAGATCGTCTTTCTAGATATTTCTGCCTCCCGCGAAAACCGAGGGATTACCCAAGCGCTTGTAGCCGATATCGCCAAAGCGATCGGTATTCCGTTTATGGTGGGGGGCGGGCTTTCGACGGTCGAGCAAATCGTTGGCGTGATCAAAGCCGGGGCGGATAAGGTTTTCATCAACTCCGCCGCGGTCAAAAACCCGCTCCTGATAGAAAAAGCTGCTTCCGTGATCGGCTCCGCCAATCTCTGCGTGGCAATCGATGCCAAATGGGAAGCCGGAAGATACGAAGTGTATATTAACGGAGGCAACGAGGCGACGGGCTTGGACGCCTTGGCATGGGCGAGAGAGGCGCAAAAACTCGGAGCGGGAGAGATCCTCGTTACGGCGATGGATGCGGACGGCGTAAAAAACGGCTATGACCTCCCGCTGAATAAAGTACTGTCTGAAACGCTCAATCTACCGATAATCGCTTCGGGAGGAGCCGGAAAGATGAAGGACTTTCTCGACATTTTCAGGATGACGACGGTCTCCGGCGCGCTCGCGGCGTCCGTGTTCCATTACGGGAACATCGAGATCCGATCGTTGAAAAAATACTTGAAAGAGAATGGGGTGAGCATTCGCTATGAATGATAACGATAGAAACTGGGTAGACCGCATGGATTGGGAAAAAATGAACGGGCTGATACCCCAAATCGTCCAAGACGAAACCGGAGCCGTTCTGACCCTTGGATACGCGAACAGAGAAGCGTTGCGCAAGACGTTGGAAACGGGCCTTGTACACTATTTTTCCAGGTCAAAAAACCGGATCCGAATGAAAGGAGAAGAAAGTGGCAACTATCAAAAGCTGAAGGGGATTTCGGCGGACTGCGACAACGACGCTTTGCTGCTGACCGTTGAACAGCGTGGAAATGCCTGCCATACCGGAAAGTATTCATGTTTCTCATCCGGTAGAGCGGAAGCACGGAAGGAAACAACAGATCGGTCGCCGGCAATTTTGCAAGAACTTGAAGAGACGATCGAAGAGCGGAAAAGGAGCGCTTCGGAAGATTCTTATACCTCCTATCTGTTCAAAGGAGGAAAGGAAAAGATTTATAAAAAATTCGGAGAAGAAGCCGTGGAAGTTTTGGTCGCCGAAACAAAGGACCAAACCGTCTACGAAGCCGCCGATATGATCTACCACTTTATCGTGTTGCTTCATTACAACGGGATAAAGTTCGAAGACGTGGTGCAGGAGCTCGGAAGGAGGCGAAAATGAGATTCAGCAGGCGAATCGATCATTTCTCCCCTTATAAAACCTGCGACACAGAAGGAAAAATCCTGATGAACAAGAATGAATCCCCTTTCGATCTGCCGATCGAGATGAAAGAGCGGATTATAGAGAGATGGAAGGCCATCCCGTTCAATCGGTATCCCCCCATCGAATCGTTGCCGTTAAGACGGAAAGTATCGCAACAAACCGGAATCGATGCGGAAATGATTATTGCCGGTTGCGGAAGCGACGGCCTCATCAGCGAAATCATGCATCTGTTCGAAGGAGATTACATCGTGACCTTCCCCCCAACCTTCTCCATGTACCCTACCTTCCCGAAATATGTAACGAGGGAGGGTTCACGCCCAAATCCCGATAGAGTTGTTCTTGCTTCTTGGTGATCTCACCAAGGA
>CAZMHO010000107.1:0-8737 GCA_964566085.1 uncultured Thermotogaceae bacterium
TCTCTTTACAGGTGGCGATCTTGCGCACCCTTGCCAGTACTTGCCGGACTTCACGGGAAAAACGCTAGAAATCATCAATATGCCACCCTTTGAGGTGTTGAACTCGGAGCAGTTGTACCAATACTATCGATAAGAGGTGTTGCCTTTGCAGACAGAATTCTTTGTACTATTGGTGATGCTCGGTTCTTTTATCTTTTTTGCGATCATGCGCTTTCCGATCTCGATTTCTCTGATTATCGCCGCCATTCTCGGCGCGCTCAGCGCCGGTTTCGGATTTCCTTTAGCGAAACTGATTGAAGGGTCTTTTGGTTATCTGGACGCGATTATGATCATCGCTTCGGCGATGATCTTCATGCGCAGCATCGAAAAATCGGGACTGTTGAAAATCCTCGCGAACGCGATTGCCCGGATCTTTCACGACAGACCCTACCTCCTTTTAACGTTTATGACCCTGTTCATCATGTTCGCGGGTATGATTACGGGATCCTCTACGGCTGCTGTTTTGACGACCGGAGCCATTGCCTTCCCGGTTCTGACGCGACTGGGATTGGACAAAAAGAGGGCGGGGGCCATTATCGCAATGTCCGCCATTTTCGGGATGATCGCCCCACCGGTGAATATTCCCGTAATGATCATCGGCCAAGGCGTCGATATGCCTTACATGGGGTTCACCTATCCCCTTTTGTGGATTACGATTCCATTGGCTTTCTTATCGAGCTTTCTATTCGCCGGCAAACAAGTCCACCGAATCAGGAAAGAGTCGATCGAAAAAGGAACCGGCGGTTTTCTCATCTATACCCCGTTTATCTTGCTAATCGCGCTGATGCTTCTGGAAGAGCTGCGCGTGTTTGATCTGGGAATGCCGTTGGTCTTCCTGCTCTGCGCGCTTTGCGCAACGATAACGGGTAGACGGTTCAATTTCTTCAAATCCTCTGTCGATGCGATGGGAGACTCTTTGGGCATCCTGTCGATCCTGGTCGGGGTGGGTATGTTTATCCAGGTGATGACGATGACCGGGGTCAGAGGTTTCGTGGTCGGCAGTTTCGTAAGCATTCCGCAATCGGTCCTCTTCATCACGATGGCGATCGGTATCCCGTTGTTCGGAGCCGTCTCTTCCTTTGGTTCCGCATCGGTCCTCGGAGTACCCTTCCTTCTCTCTTTCCTCAGCGGAGATGTGATCGTCGTAACCGCCGCGCTATCGATGCTGGCGGGGTTGGGAGATATGGTGCCGCCGACAGCCCTTGCCGGAATATTCGCCGCTCAGGTCGTGGGTGAAAAGAACTACTTCAAGATCTTCGCGCGCTCTTTGATCTCCGTCGCGATAACGATCGTCGCGTGCGTCTTCGTAGTATTCTACTCGAAAAACGTCGCTTCTTTACCCCCATGGCTATTCTGGGTCCTAACTGCCGGATTTTTACTGATTCTTTCACTTTTGAAAGGGAAGGAGGCACCGAAGACCGCATGATTATGAAATTCGTCTATTTGGGAATCCTTTGTTTTCTCATCCTCCTTTTAATTCGTTATGTCTTTACTTCGAAAAAGAAGTGGGAGTGGTTGATGGCGGCTTTCGTTTTAGCCCCATGGATTCTGCGCCTATTGCAGCTAAAGTGAAGAGGTGAATGAGATGAAGAAGGTATGTCCTAACTTAACGTTCCTGGGGTTCATCGTCGCGACCACACTCTTGGTTGTCATACCCGCTTTGACGTATGTCAAACAGAAAGCCCTGGATACCGTCATTCCGGGACCCGGCGTCACTCGGACGGGCTCTTTAAGCGACTATCTCCCGGCTTTAAAAGGCACTTCCGCGGATACACCGGTTTATTACTTAGAAGGAAAAGAGAAAGGCGGAACCATCTTGCTGGTTGGCGGAGCGCATCCAAATGAACCGGCTGGTTTTATCGCGCCATTACTCGTTGTGGAGAAAGGGGTGGTCCAAAAAGGGAGAGTGATCGTACTCCCCTATTCCAATGGTAGCGCGATCAGCCATACTGAGCCTTTGGAAGGATCCCCGTCGTCTTTTTCTGTAAAGAATAAAGCTGGGGAAACTCGCGCCTTTCGCGTTGGTTCCCGGTTGTCCAATCCGCTGGATCAATGGCCAGATCCAAAACTATTCGTCAATGAAAAGGGGCAAGTGTTGAGCGGTTCAGAGATGAGAAACCTCAATCGCGCCTATCCGGGGAAAGAACACGGGTCAATCACCGAGCAAATCGCTTATGCGATAATGGAGATTATCCGAAAAGAAAAAGCGGACATTTCTATCGATTTTCACGAGGCATCGCCAGAATATACAACCGTTAACGCGATCGTTGCCCATGAAAAGAGTATAGAGTTAGCGGCAGAAGTTGTGATGTATATGGAATTTGAAGATATCCCGATCACACTGGAACAGTCTCCGAAAAACCTGAACGGACTAAGCCATCGCGAGTGGGGAGACTATTCGGATACCCTCCCCTTCCTGTTCGAAGCCGCTAACCCCTTTATGGGTCGGCTACGCGGGAAAACAGACGAAAACTTGATTCTGGAAGGAAAAGATCCCTATTACTTGGCGGCAGCGAAAGCTAAACGGCTCAATGTCCCTTACGATGAGAAAGGGTTACCGTTGTCTTATCGCGTTGCCAGGCATGTTACCGCGTTCCGCTATATTTTGGATACCTATAACGCCTATCACGAGGAGAACGCAATCCTCATAACGGGTTTACCCGGCTTCGACGAATTGGCTTATAAGAATGTCGGGGATTTTTTGAACTAAGCCGAAGTCGAAGGCAGTCTCCCAGAAAGGAGAGCCTCTCGGAGATACCGACCGCTTCGTGTTACAGTCGATTGTCGAATTCGTCGGTTCCTACGCCAAACGGCGATAGATGGTAGGATCAACAGGCGAAATATCGGTTTTGATGAATGGGTATGTCCTTTTCGAGGGCAATCGGTATCGGATGGTTCGTTCTTTGACTTGTCTCCGCGGACGAGAAGAAATCTTCGGAAACCACGATAGGAACGATCATTCGATTCGATAGCCCGGTCGTTTTCAGACCCTCCGAGATCGAACCGGCATCAAAAGGCGATCCGAATCCTCTTCATCCCGTATCCCGAAGGTTTCGAGACATGTATCGGATTTAGCGATAAATCCGGATTCTAAGCGAAGGAGATCAGCGTTTCGGCCCGGGGAACGGGCGCTTGCTTACGAAAACCGTTCAACAAGGACGTTCTGCAGAATCTGATCGCAGGAAAAGGCGATCCGCGGACAGCAGCCTTTCAGGAACGTAAAAAAAGCCAATAGACGAAAAGTTGCGTGGCTGTTAAAGGGATCCCGATCTTAGAGAAATCCCAAAACGTGATGATTTCTCCTTTTTTTTCCGCATTTTGCAAGATAATGATATTGCTCGCCGCCCCTAAAATCATCAGGTTGCCCGCGATGGTGCTTCCCGCGGCCAGGGCTGTCATCGCTTTCGCTTCCGCGTTCACGTGAAGCAGTAGGGGTAAGTATAAAGAAACGAATGGAACGTTGGAGATGAACTGGCTGGTACCCGTGCTAAGGAGTAAAATCGTTGGAATCGCGCCGACGTCGAAGTGTCGGACCATCTCCTGAAAAACCCCCGTATTCCAGACGCTTTGCATCAGGATAAACAAGGAAGGGAAGAACACCAGGGTTCGCCAATCGATATGGCGCAGGACCTGCCAGCGTTTCGGGCTGAACAGCAGGATCGGCAAACAGGCTAATACCGCGATATAGGTCAGTCGGAACTGGTCGCCGAATCCTAAGAGAACGGCAAGGATCTTCAAGAGGATCAAAATAAACGTCAAGTAAAAGGATATCGCGGACAGCTTCGCCAGAGGCTCGTCCTTGATCGCTTCCGTCACGCTTTCCATCCGTAATTGCCGGACACTTTTACGAAAAAATAGCTTGATAAACCCGTAGACCGCGAAGAGATTCATCAGGGTCGGAATCGTCAAGAAACGAAAAAACGTTACAAAAGGGTTCTGAATTCCTCCATTCAAAGCTACTAACAAGTTTTGCGGATTCCCGATCGGGCTAAATACGCTTCCCGTAGTAACCGCAAAGGCCATCGCGAGCAAAAGGGGTTTCGGCGAAAGGCCCAGCTTCCTGCCCAGGACAATGAGCATCGGTGTGGCGACGATCACCATCGTATCGTTGATAAAGAATGGAGAGAGTAACCCGGTAGAGAAAACGATATAGAGTAAAAGCTGATCGAAGGTTCTTGCCCTACGGAAGAACCGGAAGGAAAAATGATTCATATACCCGCTCGCGCCGAAGGCCTCGCCCACGATGAACATACCGAACAGAAAGAGGATCACATCGTAATTGACTGCCTTGACCGCCTGGTCAGGAGCAATCTGCCCCGTGATTAACACCATCGCTGCCCCACCGAGCATCACCTTCCAAGGTTCGATACGAACACGCCCGATCCGTCGCACCGCAATGAGAATGTAGACAAACAGCAATACAATTAGCGGGAAGTATATCTCCGAAAAAAACGCGAAAACCATCGCCGACACCTTCTTCTCCGATCTGCCGCGGTAATCGCGCCTATTCTATCATAAAAGGATGAAGGGAAGGGGAAAGTCGCGATATTTCTTTCGCCTGTTGAATATGTTATAATCTGGATAGAACCTCACGGCAGCACAAGGTGTTACGGCATATGAAAATCGGGTACCTCGGCTCTTTGAAAACAAAATTCGTAAAAGAAGGTATCGAGCAATACCGCAAATGGTTGACTCCCTACGGAAAGTATGAACTGATCGGCCTCCCATCCGGTGGCGACCGCAATCGGTTGCCGAAGAAAACGATATTGGAACACGAGGCAAAATCAGTATTGCGATTTGTCCGCGACGAGGAAACGCTGATATTGCTGCGCCCAGACGGTTTGCAAAGGGACACGGAGCAGTTCGCGGACTTTGTGGATTGTCGCATCCGAGAAGCAAAAGGTATCGTCTTCTTAGTGGGCGGGTATCTGGGGTTTGGAGAGGACGTGTTACGCCGGGAGGATCATTCGCTCTCTTTATCGCTGCTGACGTTTACGCATGAGATCGCGTTGTTGTTGCTATTTGAGCAATTGTATCGGAGCGCTCGCATCCTTCGAGGGGAAAAGTATCACTACTAACAGACAAGGCAGGTGTTTTTTTTCGTGGAACCGGAACCTCTGAGTTATACCTCAACAATTTTGGAAATTTTATTTTTATTTTTTTTGCTTGGTTTTTCAGCATTTTTTTCGGGTTCAGAAACGGCCTTAACATCTATGAGCAAGTTAAAGCTCAAAAGCATGTTAGATCAAACAGACAATCAAGAGAAGAAAAAAGTGATTCACACCGCTCTTCACAAACCAAATCAGTTGCTTACGACCATCCTCGTGCTGAATAATTTCGTCAACATCCTGGCTTCTTCTCTATCGACGCTGATCGTTCTTCGTTGGCTTCCGCAAGGAAATGCCGGAACGGCCGCCGCAATTTCTACCGGAGTGATGACGTTTTTCATTTTGATCTTCGGGGAGATCACGCCGAAGATTTACGCTACGCAACGCGCCGAAAAAATATTCCATCGGAGCGTCACGCTTATCTCTTTCGCCAGTTACCTGCTATCGCCTCTGATCTTCGTGTTAGTGGCGATCAGCAATTTCTTCATCCGCATCCTCGGCGGGAAAAAGGTGCAGGAACCGCCGTTCATTACGGAAGACGACATTCTCTCGGTAATGAACGTCGGGGAGAAAGAAGGGGCGATCGAACCGGAAGAAAGAAAAATGCTGACCGGCGCGCTCGAAATGAAGGAAACAACGGTCAGAGAGATTATGGTCCCTCGCGTCGATATGATCGTTATAGAAGAAAACAAATCTCTGCAAGAAGCGATCAAAACGATACAGGAAGAAGGGTTCTCCCGTTTCCCCGTTTTCAGGGAAACCGTAGATAATATCGTTGGGGTCATCTACGCCAAAGACATACTCAAAACCCTTCACGAAAGAGGTCAAGAGATCTTGGCGAAGATGAAAGTCAAAGAGATCATGCACCCACCGTTTTTCATTCCGGAAACGAAGAAGATCAACGCCTTGCTCCAGGATTTCAAGCTGAACCTGGTTCACCTGGCCGTTATCGTTGACGAATACGGTGGAACCGAAGGCCTGGTAACGATCGAAGATATCATCGAGCAAGTCATGGGCGAGATCATGGATGAGTTCGACGAAGGAGAGCATACCGGAGTCAGAAAAGTATCCGAATTTGAGTACATCATCGATTCGAAGGTGCCGATCAACGACATCGAACGGGAACTGGACATCGATTTCCCGGACACTGAGTTTGAGACGCTCGGAGGCTATCTGTTGGAGCGTTTTGAAAGAGTGCCGAAAGTAGGGGAAGAGATGCGCGTGAACGGGTTCCATTTCAAAATTTTAGCGGCTAGTAGAAGCAAAATCGAAAAGGTAAGGTTTACAATCATTAAGCAAGACAACTAATCCCGTACTGTTGAGCGCTATCGAAACGGGTAAGGAGAGGTCCCGTATGGAGAAACGGAACATCACAGACGAAATGCTGATAAAGAAAGCGATTCAAGCGATGAAAAAAAGTTATTCCCCATACTCTCACTTTGCGGTGGGCGCCGCTTTGTTGGCTAACTCCGGAAAGGTGTACACCGGTACCAATGTGGAGAACTCGTCCTTTGGCCTCACGATCTGCGCGGAGCGCTCCGCCCTTGTCACCGCCGTCAGCGCCGGAGACAAGACCTTTGAATGTTTGGTTGTGGCGACGGATACGAAGACGCCTTCCTCTCCGTGCGGCGCTTGCCGGCAGGTCTTAGTCGAGTTCGGCGATTTTCGCGTGATCCTGGTTAATCCGCAGGGCGCGCGCGTGGAAACGACTGTCAAAGAACTATTGCCTTATTCTTTCCTGTTGAATCAAACGGAGCAGGGAGTTTAATCTTCTTCGGCAGCCTGTTTTGCGAGTCCATCAAGGATGGATTCCAGTTGCGTCTTATTGGCCTCGCCGAAGACGTAGATTGCGAATCGCCCGATCTCTTTTTTAGCGATCTCGTAATCGGACGGAATGGTGTTCAGAAGGTTTTCGGGTATTCTTGACGGGTTGCGTTTATCTTTAGAGCGGAACAACAGTACCGCTACAGCGGTATAGTCTTGCTCCAATTCCAGTTTAACCATCAGGACGGAGTACTCAGGGTATTCTTGCGCTTCTATCTTTCCCAGAGAGTAATTGCGGACGAGATGGCTGATAAACCGTTCGAAATCATAGTAAAGGATGCTTTGAGTGGAAAGGGTCCTCGTGTTTTCGGTTCCCTCTCCCTCTTCGTCGATCTCTCTACCGTTTGTGGGTGTTTCCGTGTTGTCTTGACTAAACGGCAAACCTTTGTAGAAGTCCATCTCTTCCGAGAAGACCTCCCTCTCATAAGGGAACAGGTGTTCGTAGAGCATTATCGAAAGAGAGTCCGTCTTTTCGTACTCGATCTTGATGAACTGGTAGCTTTCGCGAAGCAATATCAAACGGTATTGGCTTCCATCGGGCAGGTTGATCAGGACGAAAGAGGCCGGTAACCCTGTGTATAGCACCTCTGAAACGCTGAACGCGATCGGGCTCCCTTTGAGCCTATCGACCAGAAGGTCTTCGAGGTCCTTTAACGGAACATCCACCTTTATCTTCGTCCCATTCTGGACGATAAATCCCTCCTCTTTGTACCGGAACCACGTCACTTCAAAAGGCATCTTCAATGTTACGATCTTCTCATACGCGCACCGCAAGACGTACTCATAACGAAACCTGCTTTTAGAGCCGCTTTCCATGAAAATCCGCGTTCCCTGAACGCTTTGCGACTCATAGGCTTTCAGGAGATTGGCAATATAATCATGCGCTTTCCCCGAAGCGTCGGGAGAGACCGCCCCCGTAATGTGCAGTCCAAAGAGGGAAGCGGCCGTCGACAAAAACATACAAAAAACGATAAAAAAAAGGAAAGGTTTACCCTTTCCTTCGCGGTATACCATAGATTGTGTCGGTTTTTGGGACCTAATCTCCATCATTGACGATATATAAAATTTTCTCGGGATCTACGTAATCTTGCGGAGCGCTGTAGGTTTTTTCTCTTCTGGGAGCTCCTGAAATCGTCATAGAAGCGTCTGAAGTGGGAGAGATAGAGTGAATCGAGGTACTTAAGATTTTTTCGAATCGTTGATTGATGATTCGAGATTCTATAAAGGCGGTCATACCAAAAAAGCATAAAAACGCTACGGCAACAGATCCGGCCAATTGATAGGGCAAGAGCTTCTTTTGACGTATCTTTCTTACCAGTTTCTGCTTGCCGTGGGCGCTGGGAGCATAAGATATTCGCGCTTTTTGCATCTGTATGAACGTTTTATAGGTTGAAAAAGCCTTTTGGCATTGCGGACACCCTTCTAAATGTGTTTTGAGCGCTTTGATCTCTTCGAGGGTTAATTCTTTATCAAGATATCGGTCCACGTACTCATCCCGAATCATCTTACAATTCATTCTTCTCCTCCCTGATTCTCATCTTCCTGCAATCCATAGTAGGCTGTCAACAACTTCTTTAATCTCTTTCGGGCGTAGTGTATCCTGCTTTTAACCGTCCCCAGAGGTTTACCAACGATGTGAGCGATCTCTTCATACTCCAGATCCTGTACATCCCTTAAGCGAATGAGTTCTTGGTCTTCCGCCGATAATCGATTGAGTATGGCTTCCATATCTTCGGAATCGAATTGCCTTTCGACGGTTATCTCCA
>CAZMHO010000108.1:0-8717 GCA_964566085.1 uncultured Thermotogaceae bacterium
ATGAAGGGAACATCCATCCCTTTTTGCGTTAATCGATCGGTTAAAATATCCAAATACTTTTCTATTGCGGGTTTGTGAGGGTTGTAAAGAATGCCGGTCGCGATGGTCATCTCAGCCGAGCGCCGATATCGAATAACGTTTGAACGACGAAGGAATTGATGAAAACCAAGATCAGTATCGCGATGAACGGCGTATAGTCTACATTTCCGATGGGTTTAAAGACCTTCCGAAGCGGATTTAGCATTAACCCGGCCAAACGCGAGACAACTTGTTTGATCTGATACAGCTGATAGGCGCTGCCCAAAAAGCTGAGAATTGAATCAACGATGAGAATAAAGATGTAAGCGTAAAGGATGAATTGCAATATCTGAGCCAGCGCTAAAAGAAAATTTCCCAAAACAAACATCTGACACCTCCAATGAGTCCGGGCGCAACCCGTTTCTCCGACCCTTGTATTATACTACACCCGGCTACGTGGTATAATTTCGAAGCTTTACGGGGATTTACCGATCGATAGCGCTAAAGGAACGTGCGCAAGGTGTTTGAAGAAAGGAAAAAGATGAGGATTCTCTTGATCAATCCGTGGATAGCGGATATCGCTGCCTATGATTTTTGGTTGAAACCCGTCGGGCTTCTGATTTTGGGAGGATATCTGTCTCGGTCCGGCCACGATTTGCGGCTGATCGATTGCTTGGACCGATATGACCCGGAACTGCCGAGAGAGAGGAGCGAAACCCCTCGATCGAAAACCGACGGAACCGGGAAATTTTCCTGTTGGGAAGTCGAAAAACCGGAACAGATCGATTGGTTACCCCGCCGGTTTAAGTTTTACGGATTACCCTCCGAACTGGTAACCCGGCGCCTGATGAAGTTAAAGGAAGAATGGGATCCGGAGATCGTGATGGTTGGCTCTTCGATGACCTACTGGTATCCAGCCGTATGGAAACTGATCCGGTTAGTAAAAACCCTCCTGCCGAATGCTCGGGTTCTTTTAGGCGGGAACTATCCCGTTTTGCTGCCCAACCACGCCGCTATGAGCGGAGCGGACGGGATATGTGACGGTTCCGATTGGCCTTCGGTTCGCGCCTTTCTCGATATACAGGGAATCCCGACTTTCGAGGACGCGATCTCATTGATTCCGTTTTACGATTTTTATCCGCATGCGTTGAGCCATCTTGTCTTCCTTTCTTCTCTCGGATGCCCGTTTTGTTGTTCTTACTGTGCGACGCCGCTTATTCACCGTTTTTTTCAACAGCCTGTGGAAGCGCTGGCGACCGCCATCGAAAAGGCTTGCGAATCGCGTTTCTGCCGGAACGTCGCGTTTTTTGACGATGCCATTTTGGTCAATCATTCCTTCCATTTCAACCCTTTACTGGAAAGCCTTATCCGAAAGGGGTTACCCGGTAAAGGGGTTGCCCTTCATATTCCCAATGGCATACACGCTCGTCTTTTAACAGAAGAGAGCGCCCGTCTCATGAAACGGGCCAACGTCAAGACTGTCAAGGTCGGGTTGGAGACGATTGATTCCGGACTTCAAAAACAAACCGGCGCGAAGGTTACAACGGTCGAATTCGTTCGCTCCGTAGAGATTCTGAAGTCTGTCGGATTTACCAAGAAGGAGATCAGCGCTTACCTCATGATCAATCTCCCGGATCAAACCCTCGAAGACGTCGAGGGGGCCGTTCGTCTGTGCAACCGTCTCGAGATCGGTATCAATATTAACGAATATACTCCGATTCCGGGGACACGGGAGTATGAGGAACTCGTCCGAGGAGGAAAACTGCCGGTGAATGCGGATCCCGTGCTGCTGAACAATTCGATCCTTCCCTACTGGTGGCGCCAAGGGATGTCGGCGGACGAAATCTCGCGCTTGAAAAAACGGATGCGCGCCGGAAGCTTATAGAAAATCCCCCGTCAGACCCCTATGGCTGGACATGTTGGACGCCATTCCCCAGAGGAAGTGAACTCCTTCGGAGGAAGTGAACTCCTTCGGAGGAAGTGAACTCCTTCCTATATTCCCTCGGTTCGTTACCGAGAATCGAAAGAAAACGAGAAATGAATCCATACCGACGATTTCTACGAGCTCGGAAAGAGGAGGTTTAGCATGCACGTCGGCCTTATTTTTGGGACGAGACCCGAAGCGATCAAGATGGCGCCCGTATACCTGGAGCTCGTCGCGCGAGGCTATCAGGCTTCGATTATCGCAACGGCCCAGCATCGGCAAATGCTGGATCAGGTGTTGCGGCTTTTCGGTTTGAAACCGGATATCGACCTTAACACGATGACGGAACGGCAATCGTTGTCCACCCTGACCTCTCGTTTGTGCCACTCGCTGGGTGAGGTCTTCGAACAAAAACCTTACGATTACGTTCTCGTCCAAGGAGACACAACCTCTACCTTCGTCGGAGCGCTTACCGCTTTTTATCACAAGATACCTGTCGGCCACGTCGAAGCGGGTTTACGCACGTCGAACCGGTATGATCCCTTTCCGGAGGAGATCAACCGTCGGCTCACAACGCAATTGAGCAGTCATCATTTCGCGCCGACAGCCAGTTCGCGAGAGGTATTATTGAAAGAACAGATTGATCCCTCGAAGGTTTTCGTCACCGGAAACACAGTCATAGACGCGCTTCACTGGGTTATCCGGCATAAAGGAGCGGAAATGGAGGAGATGCGAAAACAGTACGCCTTAGGCGACGGCCCCTATCTGTTGGTCACCTTGCACAGACGGGAAAATTGGGGAGAAAAGATGGCGCGGGTTTGTCACTCTTTGCTCCGGGTTTTAAGCGACAGCCCCGAGCTGAGAGTATTCTTCCCCGTTCATTTGAATCCGCGGGTTCGCGAGATCGTCTTCCCGATCCTTCAAAACCATCCGCGCGTCATTCTCAGCGATCCCGTGGAATACCTCGACTTTGTGGGGCTGATGGCAGGTTCGAAGATCATCCTCAGCGATTCCGGAGGCATACAAGAAGAAGCGCCTTCGCTGGGAAAACCCGTATTGGTGTTGAGAGAGACGACCGAACGCCCCGAAGCGGTTGAAGCTGGTACCGCCCTCTTGATCGGAACGAATCCTGACCGTATCTATGAAGGTATTATGACTCTCCTTAACGACCGACCGACGTATGATCGAATGAGTAAAATTGCGAATCCCTTCGGGTCGGGAGACGCCTCTAAAAAGATCGTTGATATTATCGGATCAACCAATTAAGATAGGAAGAGACGCGAAAGGAGAGGTAACCGTGACGTTATACGAAAAGATTTTTGAGATCGTCAAACTGATACCCCACGGAAAAGTGGCGACCTACGGGCAACTCGCCAGGATACTGGGAGTATGCGGCCCGCGTACGGTAGGATACGCCTTGAACACGGTGAAAGATGAAAGTATCCCGTGGCACCGCGTCATGAACAGCAAAGGAAAAAGCAGCTTGGGTCTTGAAGGGGCGGAAATCCAACTCGCGCTGTTAAAAGGCGAGGGGATTTCAGTCGGCGAACGCGGGTCTGTCGATCTTTCCCAGTATCAATGGGAAGGGCCGACTTACGCGTGGATGCAGGAACACCACATGACGGACGGCTCTCGGCAAGAGCGCTGAACGGAAGCCACCGCACGGGCAATTTCGAGAATCGAGAAGTGAACTCGTTCTAGCGCAGCGAGCGGGGATGCATTTGGTCGTCGGGCGCGCTGATCAGGAAAAAAAATTGAGGAAACTTTCGTCTCCTCTATCGAGAAGCGCTCGAATGGGTGAGCGCAGCGATTATCCTGTGTTTAAATCATGGTCTCCGGCAAGGTTAGAAGATCCATCAGATGTTTCTGTTCTTCTTTGATAATCTTTTGGATTTCCTCTTTATTCTCGAAGTACTCTTTGATCCCGTTGTAAAAAATAATGCTCTCTTTTTCCGAATCGATTGCGGCGTCTATGGCTTCTCTCATCGTGTTTGGGACTTTATTGTTCGCAATTTTCGGAAAAATCGAGATTTGCGCGTAAGACTGCCAGTAGCCCAATGCTTCGAGATCTCCCCAGCTTTTCGACTCTTCATTTTTTTCGATCTTTTGGAAGATCGTTTTAAAGGTTTCATAGTGCTCTCGTTCTTGCGCAGCGAGGTGGGTAAAGAATTTCCTCATTCCTTCCGCCGTTTTTTCCGCGAGTTGGGCATATCCTTCATACCCGGTTGATTCGATCCTAAGCGCAATATTCAACAGGTCCAGCTTATCCATGTCTCGTTGCCTCCTTATGGTTTTAAGTGCCGAAAAATTTCCTCAAGATCCGGTAGTTCCTTTATGGGATATATCTTAACGAATTCGACCGTTCCGTCTTCGGACACCAATATATTCGCCCGTTCCGAAAACCCGTTCGCTTCGCGGAATATTCCCAATGCGCGCGCATAGGCGCCGTGTGGCCAAAAATCGCATAACATCGGTAAACGCGCTATTTGAAGATGGTCCGCCCAGGCCTTCTTACAATGCTGATGGTCGATGCTAAAACCCAACGGGCGTACATTCAGAACCAAAAATCGGTCGTAGGCATCGTCCATCATTTTCATCTGTTTTGCGCAAATATTCGTCCACGCTAACGGATGGAATGAAAGCAATCGTTTCTTTCCGGTGTCATCCTCCAATCGGACCTCTTTCCCGTTTTGGTCTACCAACGAAAAACCTGGTAAGACCATTCCGACTTCTATTCGTTTTTCCATTCTCTCACCTCTTTCTCAAAATGGTGTAGGAAGTGACCTTTTTCTACGTATCTCCTACCGACTTGGATCTATTCTACCATAATCGTTGGATTAGATCTGTCAGCGAAAACGTAACCCCCGCGCCCAACGCGAACGAAAAACGAAAATCGTTCTTTCCTTTCTCAAGACCGTCGTTTTTCACGAAGGTTAGTCCCAAAGCGCCGTTAAGGCGGATGTTCTCAACGATATCCCAATCCAGATTCAGTCCGATCGTGTTCTCATACTGCAGGACCGGATCATTCAACCAGGGGAGCGTGGACAGGACAGGCATGGTTCCCCCCGGTTCGTCCCATTGCTCGAAAGGCGCTCTCTTTCCGAAAGCGAGGAATTCGTAGAAAACCGAGCCCCCGATTCCTCCCGCTCGATAGGCCAGTTCCGCGTTGACGACCGCGTTGTTTGGCCCGTAGCGATAGCCGATCATGTTGTACTCGATCGGCAAGTCAGCTTCGTTTTCATAGCGAACGTACATATAAGGCGGGACAGATAGACTATGCCGCTGATAGGTATATTTCGAAGCCCCGGCTGTTTCTAAAAGAAAGGAAACGGCATTCGTGATCGACCAATTCAGGCCGAAGTTCCACGCGAGCTTATTATTGGCCGCTTTCAGGTTGGTGGGGTTGAAGTCGTCGATGAAAATCGAGCCGTACAGATACACCGGATCCAGGTAAAGTTTGGTGTAGAAACCGAGCATTCCGTTGTCGTTGAAGTTTTCATTCCACGGAGACACGAAATTGTTGCGAAGCTCTTGCGTTGTCTGGTAGGGGAAAAACGAAATCAAATAGGGAATATCCAGAGAGCGTCCGAAGAACAGCATGGATTCTTCGAACCCGAATTCCCAGCAATAGAAAGGCCGGAATCCCGTCTTTCGGTAATAAAGAGTTTTCGCAGGCTGTAAATTGCCTTCCGAAGCCCAGTCTTGCACCCCGGCGCGCATAAAGAGAATGGCGTTCGTGAAGGTAAACCAGGACTCCGGGTTCCACTCAAACCGCAAGGCCGGGTATCCCTCAGAATTATCGGAAATCCATAACGGAAAGCGCTGCCCGACTCCTTCCTTTAACGGAAAGTAACCGGCTTTGAACTGAGAGGCCCCGTCATCGTAGCCGAAATAGCTTTCTTTCAAAAAAAAGTAGATCGGTTTATCCAGTTTAAGCGCTCCCGCCAAAAGCGGAAAATTGATCTTAAAATCACCGGCTTGATAGTTCCTTAACTGCCAGTCCAATACGATTTGAAGATCGTCCTTATAGACTTCCGTATGGAATCCCCCGGCCAATCCAAAGTTTTTCACGACCTTATCGTGTATGGACTCGAGGTAAAAAGACAGGGACGCCTCCGTGCCAAATAGACTGGAGACGAGACAAATCAACAAGAAAAAACGGATTTTCGGTATTTGCATCATCGCCTCTCCATTATGAAGGATCATTCGCATGTCCGATTGTAGCATAAAAAATGACGTTGGCGAAGGCAGCTTCAAAAAAACCGGAAGGCAAACGGGAAGGGGAATCACACGGGACCCCTTCGGTCGAGCCTTTTCGTTTTCCCCATAAAAGATGATCGGAGAACCCGGCTTTCGTTCTGAGTCGTAGCGCGAATTCCCCGATTATGCTATAATCAAATGTTGAAAAGAAAAATAACGGCGTGTAAAATGTTTCTTTTGGATGTGTTCCGTAAATACGATTAAAGTTTCTTCAAAAATAGCGAGGTGAGAACCCGTTGCATCGAAAACCAGTTGTGTCGGGGGTGTTCTATAGCGACAATCTCTTGGCCCTCCGGAGTCAAATCGAAAAATTATTCCTAAGTCCGATCGGGCCGGGCCAATTAGCCGACTTACCTACAAAAAGCATCCAAAAAAGCTTCGGATTGGTCCTTCCGCATGCGGGTTATGTGTATAGTGGTTCCGTCAGCGCGTGGGGCATTTTGGAACTCTCAAAAAGAGGCAAACCGGAAACGGTCGTCTTGATCGGCCCGTCCCATACCGGGATGGGTAAACCGATCAGCATCTGGAACAGAGGATCTTGGGAGACTCCGTTCGGCAATATCGAGATCGACACGGAGCTGGCTGACCTTCTGCTATCCCGTTACGATTATGCCTCCGGCGATTTCGAGGGACACATGGGCGAGCACTCTTTGGAAGTGAACTTACCGATGCTCCAGTATATTTATGGAAGAGATTTCCGTATACTGCCCGTCGCGATGATGGACCAGCGCAAAGGGACCGCGCTGGAATTGGGCGAACAGTTCGCTTATCTAAGAACGTTGAAACCGCTTCTGATTATCGCTTCGACCGACCTGAACCATTACGAATCTGAAAGCGTAACGCAAAAAAAAGATCAGGAAGTGATCGATGCGATCGTTTCGATGGACGTCGAACGCTTATACTCGGTCATTTCCGAACAGCATATTTCCATGTGCGGATTCGGTCCCACCGCCGCTCTTATGTCTTCCGGCGATTGGAACCCCAAGTTGCTCAAGCACGCGACGAGCGGTGAGATCAGTGGGGACTACCAGCGCGTTGTCGGTTATGTAAGCATGCTTTTTGAGTAAACATAAAACACGTTAGTCGCAAAAGGGGGGGTTTTTGATGGAAGAAGTCATCCAAACCGTTAACGTGAAGGACATTTACAGTTTTTTTCAATTATTACTCACCTATTGGTACATTGCCGTGCCGTTTTCTGTCGCATTGCTTTTCGCCAGCCGGTGGTTTCCGAAAGTGCTCATCGCGGCGCTCGGGTTTGTCGGGGGTATGTTCTTCCTGATGCCGTTGCTTAAAACGATCCCGGCGTTGAACGATTTACTGGTCGGAAATCCTTCTCTTGACTTGCCCATAGCCATTCTCGTAGGTGTGATTTGCGCTGTGGTGATCTTGGGATTATTCAAGTTCGTCTTTTTCTTAGGCGGTTTGCTCATCGGTTTCTTTATCGGCGTTTGGATTTGGAATGTCGCGAATCCGTGGTTAATCGACCAGATCCGAGCGCAAACCCCAGGTTTCGAGATGCCACAATGGGTCGTGTGGGTTTTCGCAGGCGTGTTCGCTGTTTTCATCGGCATTTTCGCGATCGTCTCACACGAAAAAACTGTCTCGTTCTTATCCGTCTTATCCGGCGCTCTGATACTTGATTTTTATCTTCTCCATTTCCTTGGGAAGTTTAACGCCGATCTCTTCGGAACGATTACAAAACCATCCGGAGCGGTAGAAATCCCCGCTTTGACCACTATGGGTATCTTGGTCTTCGTCGCGGCGTTGCTTATACTGATGTTTATCGGGTATCGGTTTTCGTACTCCCATTGGGGCGGGAGAAAGCGAGATAGATAACAAAAAAGCGGGGGGTCTCTCCTCCGCTTTTTCGTTTCAAGGGGGTATTACAGGGGTATAACTAAGACGCAGCTCTTCCTCCCTTTATTTCTCTTTAGAAAATCTCTATTCTCGGAAATTGCCGATTATCTACCCCAGAGGCAAACCTCGAGCTCCAAGCCGATCCCGAAGGTACGGCTGATTTCGTTTCGGATCAAATCGATCAATGAACGCACATCGGCGTAGCTGGCTGAACCTTCATTGACAATAAACCCGCAATGGCGTGGCGATATTCGCGCGCCACCGATTCGGCGTCCTTTCAGCCCCAACTCCTCTATCGCTTTCCCAACGTGAAAGTCTTCGGAGGGTTTTTTGAAGATGCTTCCCGCGCTTCCATACTCTAAAGGCTGTTTTTCGATTCGCCGGCGTTCGAAATCCTTCATCTCTTCTCCGATCTGTCCGACATCCCCCGACCTTGTTTTCAGCAAAACGCGGGTGATCAGCTCGTTCGTTTGGGAAAATCGGCTGCTCCGGTAGGAAAAGCGGCATGCCTGGGGAGAGTATACCTTGAAACCGCCGGATTCCCGGTCAAAAGCCTCCACTTCGAGCACGAGATCCGCCATCTGCGATCCATAAGCGCCGGCATTCATCACGATCCCGCCCCCGATCGTCCCCGGAATCCCCGCTGCGAATTCGAGGC
>CAZMHO010000109.1:0-1762 GCA_964566085.1 uncultured Thermotogaceae bacterium
AGTTGTATTATTCTACCTGGAAGAGCCCCGACGTAGGTTCGGCGATGCCCTCTGATCTCCGCCTCGTCTCGCATCCCGCCGAGGGACATACGAACGAATTTACGGCCCATCGATCGCGCCAATGACTGACCGAGAGAAGTTTTTCCCACCCCGGGGGGGCCGACTAAACAGAGAATCGGCGCTTTCAAGCCCTTAGAAAACGCCCGAGCCGCTAAGAACTCCAAAATCCTCTCCTTTACCTCTTCCAAACCGTAGTGGTCTTTATCCAAAATCTTCCGCGCCTGCTTAATGTTGATCTCATCGACTGTCTCTTCGTTCCACGGCAACCCGAGCAACCAGTCGAGATAGGTCCGGATAACCGTCGATTCCGCGGAATAGGTCGGGGACTTCTCTAACCGGTCGATCTCGTGCAACGCTTTCTCCTTGACGAAAACGGGGTACAATCCCTTTTCGACCTTCTCGCGCAGCTCGACGATCTCTTGCTCTTCGCTTCCATCCAGCTCTTCTTTGATCGTCCGCATCTTTTCGCGGAGATAGTACTCCTTTTGGTTCTGCTCCAGCTTGAAACGAACCTTTCGCTCCAGGTCTTCCTCCACTTTCAGGAGATCAATCTCCTTGGTAAGGTAGCCCATCAGCGCTTCGAGCCGGTCTTTCGGATGTTCGGCTTCCAGCAGCTTCTGCTTGTCTTCCAAAGGCAGCGGGAGAACAGAAGAAACGAAGTCGGCGAACCGGTCTATGTCCGACGTGTCCTCAAGAGCCTGCAAAGCCTCCGGAGGCAGCTTTTTCGTCATATTGAAATACTTTTGGGTGTCCTCTTTTACCTTTCGGACCATCACTTCGATCGTTTTGGTCACCCGATACTCCGGAACGACAATCCGGATTTCAGCGGAATCGAACTTTTCGCTTTCCACATACCGGATTTTCTTCGCCCGCACCAATCCTTCCACCAAGACTTTGAAGGTTCCGTCCGGCAGTTTCATCAACTGCATGATCTGCGTCACGACTCCCATATCGAACAGATCCGCGTGCGTCGGATCTTCTATATCAAGATTCTTTTGGCTCACTAAAAAAATGAGTCGATTTTTCTTCTCGATCGACTCTTCCAAAGCATTTAAAGACTTATCCCTGCCAACGTAAAACGGTATGACCGATCCCGGATAAACCAACATATTGGTCCGCATCGGAATAAGGGGCAGCTGATCGGGAATATCGATCGAATCTTTCCCTTCTTGAGCGAATTGCTCTAATTTCTGAAATTTCTTCATCCTTTCCTCCAACTAAAATAATCCCAATTGACAACCGATCACTTTTATATTTAAAAAATTCAAAACTGTTCCGAGGAGCTGCTTTTGAACCCCCAAACGATCGGCAATATCCCAAGCCTCTCGACAGGTGATCTTTTTCCCGCTTACCAAATCCGCCTTCTCCAGCAACCAAAGCGTCGACTCCTTACGTGTGCTTTGCGGGCTAAGAACGCCAGCCGATCCTTCCCGATCGGGCGCGCCCTCTTCGGAGAGGTCCCTATAGATGAGGCAATCGACCGGAATCTTCTTCGCGATCTGCCCGCTTTCGATAATCAGGTACTTCGTACCCGGAGGTATTGTATCAGAAAAATCGTCAAAATCCGCATCGACGGGAAAAAGGGGGATACGGTTTCCTTCTCGCCGAGTTCCTTCCCCTAATTTGATCACGAACGACCCGGGCAAGAGGGATTCCAGGAACTCCGCGGTCGTCGTCTTTCCCGTATCCGACCCGGCTCCGG
>CAZMHO010000109.1:1859-8596 GCA_964566085.1 uncultured Thermotogaceae bacterium
ACTAACTCGCATTGAACGCCTAATCCGCGCAGTTTATCCGAAAGGTCCTCATAGCCCCTGAAAATGTAATCGATGTTTTGGATCACCGTCTGATCTTTGGCGTTGATTCCTGCCAGGATGAGCGCGGCGGCCCCGCGCAGATCATTCGCCTTGACCGGGGCGCCTTTCAATTGGTCCACGCCGTGGACAATGATCATGTGATTGCGTACGGAACAGTTCGCGCCCAACCGCTTCAACTCATCCACGTGAACGAAACGGTCGGTGAAGACCGTGTCGGTTATAACCGAAACGCCTTCCGACACCGTCGCTAACACCGTTAGCTGCGGTTGGAGATCGGTTGGAATCCCCGGGTATACTTCCGCGTGGATATCGGTACCATTGAACGGTCGAAGATACCGGACCCGTATCCGATTCTCGGATTCTTTTATGTCGGCGCCCATTTCCTGCAGTTTTCGAACGAGGGCAGCGCTATGCGTGGGATGATACCCCACCAGTTCGACGTCGCCTCGAGACACCAGGGCGGCGAGCAAATAGGTGCCGATTTCGATGCGGTCGGGGATGATCTCATACTCTGCTCCGTGCAAGCGCTTGACCCCCGTGATGCGCAACGCGGAGGTTCCGATCCCCTCGATCTGCGCTCCCATACGGTTCAGGAACAGCGCCATCTCCTGCACTTCGGGTTCCAGCGCGACATTGTTCAGTACGATCTCGGACCCTTCCATAAGGACCGCGATCGATAACAGCTGTTCGGTTGTTCCGACCGATGGGATTCTGAGGTGGAAGGTCTGAGAATCCGGCGTTTGAATACGTTTCGCGCTGACGACACCGTGATTGATGGTGGTTTCTATTCCCAAAGCCCGCATCCCTTCGAGGTGCATATCGACCGGTCGCGGTCCGATAGCGCAACCACCCGGGAGCGGAACATGGGCTTCTCCATGGCGCATCACGAGGGGACCAAGAACATTAAAGGAAGCGCGCATCTTTCGAACGGATTCATAGGGCAGATGGTTCCCTAACGCGCTTTTCGGTGTGATCGCCATCGTCCCGTCGCGAAATGAAACCGCGACCCCCACATGTTTGAGGATATCGACCATGGTTCTCACATCTTCAAGATTCGGCACGTTTTTCAAAACAACCGGCTCTTCGGTCAGCAAAGAAGCTGCGATAATCGGTAACGCCGTATTTTTCGAACCGCTGATTCTGACTTGACCTTTTAGCGGAATACCGCCTTTCAATTGAAAGCTCTTCATTAAGAATCCCCCCTCAAACTGAATTTATGCTACTGTGATAACGGTTACGCCCGTTCCACCCTCTTCCGGCTTTCCTATTCGGTAGGTCTGTATTCGCCGGTCTTTGGCAAACTTCTGCCATAAACCCTCCGCCAGTTTTCCGGTCCCTTTTCCGTGAATGACGTATCCGCTTTTCCGATTCTTCATCAATAAGAACGCTATAAACTCCTCGACCTCGTTGATGCCTTCTTCCACCGTCTTTCCGCGAATGTCGATCCGATCGCCGATGAAATCTTCTCGATAAGGGCTTTCTTCAACCCGTTCCTTATTATCCTGCCGAACGGGGGGTTCGGTTTTTTGGGCGATGAACCCTTTCGGGATCTCCAACGTTTTTCCGTCTTTTTCGACGACAATGGTCGACGCTTTGACCGCGACGACCTGTAGGACTAACTGGCTCTCTTTCAACAATATGCAATCCCCCGCCTTTAGGCTTTCTATCTCCGCCTCTCGGCTTTCCTGCTTGAAAGACCCTTCCCAATTCTTCCGCAATTCTCCCAATTTTTGCGTGATATCCACTTGCACCTCTCGGTTGAAAGACTCCACATCCCTCGAAGGCGGTTGTTGTTTTTTGCGAAACTCGGCCACCTTCGTGTGCGTGTATCGTCTGATCTCGCGCAGCTCCTCTTCCATCGCCTGGATTTCCTTCAGGAAGGCGCCGTATTTCTTCTGCTTGATCTCTTCGAGCTGTTTTTCAAGGGAAAGCTGCTGCTGTTCTACCGTTTCGCGGACCTTTCTTATCCGGACGCTTTGTTCCTCCATCTCTATTTTTTGACGATGAAGCAAGTTCAATACTTCGTCAATACGCTGCACATCTTTATCCAAAAAATTCCGCGCCCGTTCAACGATGTCATTGCCCAACCCTAAGCGCTCGGAAATGATCAGGGCGTTGGAGCTGCCTGCCAAACCGACCACCAACTGAAAGGTCGGTCGCAGATCATCGATATTGAAGATGACGGAAGCGTTTTCCAACTCTTTTTTCTGGTACGCGTACAGTTTAAGCGGCGTCATATGGGAACTGACCAGAATCTTAGCGCCCCGTTCCAGAAAGACGTCGAGAATCCCTAATGCAATCGCGGAGCCTTCAACGGGATCCGTTCCGGCGCCGAGTTCGTCTAGCAGGATCAAAGAGTCGGGGCCGGCCGTCTCGCTGATCGCGATGATGTTTTTCATGTGAGAGGAAAAGGTGCTGAGGCTTTGTTCTATCGACTGTTCGTCCCCAATATCCACCAAAATGTGTTCAAATCGCCCTAACCGAGTGTGAAGTTGCGCGCAAACCGGTATCCCTGATAAACCCATGAGGTGGCAGAGACCGACCGTTTTTAACGATACGGTCTTCCCCCCCGTATTCGGACCCGTAATCACAATTCCCTGAAGCGTGTCGGATAGGGCCAAGGTGAGCGGCACACACTGCTTCCCGATCAGGGGGTGTTTCGCTTCTTTCAATGCGAAGGAACAATCCGAAGAGATCTCCGGAATGATCCCGTCCTGGTCACGCGCAAAACGCGCGCGCGCCCACAAAGAATCCCATTCCACCAAGGCGCTTAGCGTCTCTTCGATCTCTTGAGCGCGCTGAAGCAGCATCTGGCATAACTCCCGAAGAATCCGATTGATTTCCTCTCTCTCCTGAGAGTAAAGATTTCTTACGGTGTCGTTCAGGGGAACCAATGTTTCTGGTTCCATATAGTAGGTAGCGCCGCTCCCAGAAGAAGAGTGAACGATCCCCGAGACCCGATGGCGGTTCGCCGCTTTGATCGGTATGACAAAGCGGCCGTCTCGCGTCAGCAGATCATTGTCCTGGACAATATCCTTCAAAGATCCGCTCATCAGCTTGTCCAGATGGCCTCTCACATCCCGCATCGCGCGTTTCAAGTCCTGACGTATTTGATTCAACCGAGGAGAAGCGCGGTTTGAGATCGTATCGTCATCCTCTATCGCGCGAAAGGCGTACGCGACGTAGTCTTCCAAGGCATGGAACCGGCTTAGAAACGGGTTTAAGAACGAGAATTCGATCGACTTTCCTTCGAAGAACCGCTTCAGTCGGGCGACGGAATCGAAATTGACCGCGATACGTTTCAATTCTCCCGGTTCCAGAATCTCTCCGTTGCTGACTCTCGCCCACTCGGTTCGGATATCGGCGATTCCGCCCACGGGCGGTTCGCCGTAACGACGAAAAAGGTCGATCAGCTGCGAAACCTTTGCCAACTCAAGCTCGGGGCGTTCTATCGGGTGAAACGAAAGAACCGCCTCTTTCCCGTAACTGGAAAACGTGTACTGCGCGATCAATCGCAACACTTTCTCGAATTCCAGCTTCTGTAAGGAATACACCTTCATCCCTCCCGCTTAGAGTTTGATTTGTTCGACGACATCTTTCAAGTCTTCCTCTACGACGTGCAAATACTTCTCCGTCGTGGAGATGTTTTTATGATTCATCAGCTCTTTTATCTTAAACAGCGACACGTCTTTCTTCATTAAGGTCGTGGCAAAGGTGTGGCGGAGGATATGGGGCCCTTTTTTATTCTTCTCGATCCCACATTTTCCCAGATATTTCCGAACCAGACGGTAAACGGCCGAACGCTCGAGAGTGCCCAAACGGTAAGATAAAAAGACCCGGTCGCTTTCGACCGATATCTGCTGCCTTTTCTGAAGGTAGGAAGAAAAGAGCGCCGTAACCTGCGAATTCAAATAGATAAAATCCATCTCTTGCCCTTTTCGAAGGACTTCCAGCGTCATACGGCCGGAACGGTCCGACGAGATGTTTTTGAAGGCGATATGAACCAGCTCCGATACGCGAATCCCCGTCGTCAGAAGAATGGCAATCATAACCCTGTCGCGTTCCTGAACAAACCCATCTTGTCCGTCTAAAAGATGAAAGAGCGACAGGTACTCTTCTTCGGAAAGAAAAACGGGATTCTTCCGTTGGATTCGTATCGATTTGATCGGCTTAGCCGGATCCGCGACTAAAATCCCTCGCGAAACCATAAACCGGTAAAAGGCCTTGACCGAAGACAAAGAGCGATTGCGCGTTCTTTCGGATGCGTCTATCGAAAAGAGGTAATCTTCAATATCCGGCATCTGCAAAGCGTCATAACGTAGGTTTTCCAGCTGAAGAAAGGATAAAAATCGTTCTATCTCTCGTTTGTACTCTTTAATCGTTTGCGGCGAATAGCGTTGCATCGTCATCCATTTGATAAAGCGATCCAGATGAACCATCCGAATGATCCCCCTTTGAAAACCACACATCACAAAGAATCGCTTTCCCTTTTTTTGTCTCGACAACCGTAACCGGTTGCCGTTCAAAACCGACAAAAAAGAAAAAACCAAAGTTTAAACAACCTTTTCGATACATAGAACCCGCGAGGTGAAAGGCCATTTCGCCGGCTCTCCGTTTTTCTTCCGACCATCGGATCGATAAACGATCGAGTCGTTTTCGAGAAAGGCTCCGTATATATTGTATCTCATCTGCCCTCGAAATTGCAAGGTTTTTTAAATACAGTCCGTAGAGGGTCGGATGGCGATACATGACCTGTTCTTCCCAAACGCGAACCCATTGGGAGCGGTCGAATTGCAACACTCTCAAGAAACTGCCGGTGATGTCCCTGACTTTATTCACGACTCGTGACCCGCGGCATTACTCGGTTCGAAAGATATCTTCTTCATCCGTTTCGATTGGGTCGAAATCGGCGCCGGGTAAATCGAAGTTTAGTACGAACGAAAAAATGCTCCCTTTGTTCGGCGCACTCTCAACGTGTAGGCAAGATCCCATTTTTTTCAAAATCAGCATGGAAATGGAAAGTCCCAGCCCTGCCCCGCCATACCTTCGGGTATCGGAACTATCGGCTTGTTGGAAGGCGTCAAAGACCCTTTGCATATCGCTCTCCGTGATACCGATACCGGTATCGGCGACTTCGAAACGAACCTTCGCGAAACGGTTCGCGAGATCACAGCTTTCCAGAGAGACCTTAAGGCGAACCTCCCCGACTTCGGTGAACTTAACCGCGTTCGCCAACAAATTTAGCAAGACCTGACGAAGCCGGTAACTGTCCATCAGCATGTGGCAGGGAACTGCCGGATCGTAGTCGAAACGGATCGGAAGGCGTTTTTTATAGGATTCGTATGCGATGAGCCGCACAGTCTCTTCGCATAAGAGCAGCAACTCGCTCTCCCCGAACTGAAGACGCAAGGCGTCCGACTCGATTGAAGAATAGTCCAGGACATTTTCGACGATCTTTTTGAGGATTCTCGAAGAATCGAGAATGTAGGAAAGAAAGTGCGCCTGTTCCTGGTCCAAGCGCGTCTTTTGCAGCAGCTCGGCAAAGCCGAGAATCCCCGTTAAGGGGGTTCGCAGCTCGTGCGACATATTCGTCAAAAACCGGCTCTTCGTTCGGCTCGCCGCTTCCGCTTCTTTTTTCGCCTGAATCAGTTCTTTTTCCGCTTTGGAACGCACGATCAACAACCCGACTTGCCTGACGTAGAGCTGCAAGGGATAGGGGTTCGCCAAACGTTCGTTCGAGGCGAATAATAACGTGAAATTTCCCAGTATCCGTCCGTTCCGGTAGATCGTGCAAACGACGGATTCCCCGACGCCGAACATCTTTTGCAGAAACTTGACCATCCCTTTCGGAATCTTCGTTTTTGTCAGTTCGTGAAGAGGCAGATCCGCCACGATCGGGCCATCGCCGAATTTTTCCACTAACGAGTGATCGTAAGGCCATTTCGCCCCGATGAGGGGAAACCCGATCGCGGAGCTAACGCGCTGCCAAGATTCATTCACGCCGATCAACGCGACGGTTTCGGAAACCCTCTCTTCTTCGTTGAAGAGGTTGAACAATCCGTACTTGCAACCGGTGATCTCTTTCGCTTTATCTGCGACGGTTTGATAGCCGATCTCATCGATCGTTTTTTCGAGGAATAGTTCGGATATTTCTGAAAGCTTGATCTCGGGCGTAATATCGGTGAGGACGGTAAAAAAGCATTCCTGACCGGCGGAGATGGCTTTCATGCGAAGCCATCGATCGGTTACGGCCGTATAGAAAGTTAGCTCTCTTTCGGTATCGTTTAGAGAGACCGAGGCGTATTCAGACAACCGATTGTAATCGTTGCGTTCCGATCCTGAAAAGAGCTCGTTCCAAGTCTTCCCTAAAACCGTCGACCGTTTCAATCCCAAAAAACTTTCGAATAACGGATTCACTTCGAGGAAACGAAAGTCAACCGGCACTCCTTTTTCATCGCATATAAGTTCGTGAAAAGCAATGCCGACGGGAGAATGGTCATAAAAGACTTGTATTTCCTTAACTTGGTTTTTCACTTGATCCTTCGGGATGCCGAGCGTTTTTGTTTTCCTCCTTGCCGGAATCAGTGGAAAACACTGTCCGAATCCTGCGGGAAAGGGGAGTGGAAGGCCTGATCACCCGAAACGACTAAACGGTATCTCCCTCTTACATGGAATGC
>CAZMHO010000110.1:0-2306 GCA_964566085.1 uncultured Thermotogaceae bacterium
TGTACTCGAGGAAAAAATACTCGTCTGGATCGCTCGGATGCGTATACTTGAGCACGCTCCCGCGTGAGAGGGTGTAAACGCCTTCGTTGGCTGTTATTTCGGTAGGCGTCAGCCATCCGATGAAATACTTGCTCCAAGCCGTCAATTCGGCGGGGGCTCCCCCAAAACCGCTAACCTCCCGGCGATCAAAGATCGATTCGCTGTCGTTCCAACTTCCAGAACCCATCAACCCCCAATAGCCGATCCCCTTCGAAGATCCATATATATCGTACAGATCGGGTAGATTGAAGAGCAGGTGACCGAGTTCATGGACATAAACTCCGATTGTCATATCATCTTTCTGAAGCCAATATTCAGGCTGCGTGCAATATCGGTAAAGCGTTTTCCCGTCTTTGATCTTTGTGTTTCGCAAGGTCCATTGATGACTCCATATCTGGTTTTTATCTCCTTCGAACTCCGCTCCGCTACCGGCGTGCACGATCAATAAAAAATCGACCCATCCATCCTCGTCATTGTCGTACTTCGAAAAGTCGACGACCGCATCCGCCAGATCGACCGCGTCCTCCGTCATCCGCTGCGCATTCGTGGGGTAAGACCCGAGCCCCGTGTTCCCGCCGATGTAATAGCCGTAAGTTTGAGGAAGCCGGAACCAGCCGTATATATCGAAGGTGATCTGATATTGTCCATCCGAGACGAACTCATAGTATTCCTGAACACTTTTCATGTTGGTAGAAATCGGGTATCTTGTCTGATAATCGATACCGCGCCCAAGAAAGAGGTCATGAAAGAAAGCGGTATCGACGCGCGCCGGTTGATCCGAAAAGTCTACCAAAAGCACAACCGCTTTGAATGATCCCACGGCTTTCGGAGAGTGCTGCGCGTAGCCTCGCTCTTCCGCGGTCAGGATCGGTACTGCCAAGTCCCCGCGGGCGATCTTCTCTTCCGCCGGCGTTCGGGGGGGCATCACGGCGAAGAAGGTGACAGGAAAAAGCAATAGGAGTAACACGCTTAGCCTTCTCAAAAGAAAAACGCCTCCATTTCATCGATTAAGGGATCGGAATAGACGCCGTCCAAGGTCCACTTATAGTTGGTAAACACGTTTTTGGAATTATGAGCGGCTAAACCAAGCATCAGGAAGTTCGCGATTTCGGTTTTCGTGAGCGTATCCCCTTGCAGCTTAAGCGAGAAATCCAAAGGTATCGCATAGATATCCTCAGACCGTTCGGAAACGCCCGCGTAGTCTCCTTGCAGATACAAGGCGTATAAACGGCCGGAGAGGTTTACGCTGTTTGTGGTATAGCCCGTAGATTCCTCCAGCAGGGATAGCGCTGCCGGAATATCTCCCGAACCAATCTTAGCCCACCCTTCATAGGCTTTGGAAAGCGACTTTTCGTAGTCGTCCCCACTCTTCGTAAAAGCCAAATTAAAGTACTCCCCCGCCCGAGCGTACTCGCCCGTATTCAGAAACACCTTCCCCGCATCGATCGCCTTTTCCCACAGAAGCAAGTCCGTGGTACACTGCGCGAATAAAACGCATATGGCCAACAACAGAATCATTCGGACGCTCGTTTTCATCTTCCCCCCCTTTTAAAAATCATTCATCAGGAGATTATAACATGAACCGGGAAGCGACTTTGTTAAGAGGCGTCAATTCATTCGCTTCGCGCTATGGTATAATTGAGCAAAATAAAAGAGAGGGAGTAAGGAGTGATGAAATGCGAATGGGTAAAGTTATGTCCTGATCAGGCTCTCATCGACCAGATTTCGCGGCAGCATGGAATATCGAGCATCTTGGCCCGGGTTTTGGTCAATAATGGCATCGTAAAAGAGGACGAGATCGAAGAATACCTCTATCCGGACCGAACGGATTTTTATGATCCGTTTCTAATGCAGGATGTAGATAAGGTGGTCGACTACCTTATCAAAATTCGTGAAAAGAAAGAATCCATCGTGATTTACGGAGATTACGACGTTGATGGCGTCACATCGACCGCGATGGTCTATTCGATTCTTCACAAATTGGGATGGGAGGTCAGCTACTATATCCCGTCTCGCTTAGAGGAAGGGTACGGCTTAAGTCAAACGGCCATTATCGACTTGTTCAACAAAAATGTTCGCAACATCATTACCGTTGACTGCGGGATTTCTTCCTTCAAAGAGGTTGACTACGCGAACTTCCTGAATTTCAAGGTGATCATTACCGATCATCATGAGGTTCAAGAAAAACTGCCGAACGCGTTAGCCGTTGTGAATCCCAAACGGCAGGATGACCGTTATCCCGACAAGGGATTGGCGGGTGTCGGCGT
>CAZMHO010000110.1:2316-8595 GCA_964566085.1 uncultured Thermotogaceae bacterium
TCGGCGTCGCTTTCAAAGTCATGGATGCCCTTTTGCGTCGCTTGGGCAATCCGATCGACATTATGGAATACCTGGATCTGGTGACCTTGGGAACGGTCGCGGATATCGTGCCGCTCAAAGGTGAAAACCGTGTGATCGTAAGAAAAGGGATGCGCCATATTGCGGATACGAAGCGCATCGGTTTGAAAAAACTGATGGATATCTCCGGGATCAACGTCGAACAAATCATGACGCAGGACATCGGTTTTAAAATTGCGCCCCGATTGAACGCCGTCGGCCGCCTGGAAAGCGCGTACGCCGCGTTGAAGCTGCTTTTGTCAGAAGATGAGACCGAAGGGATGGAAATCGCGCGGTATCTTTCCTCGCAGAACGAGAAACGTCAACTCATCGAAAATCAGATCTATCAGGACGCCGAAACGATGCTTAAGAACGATAAAAACCTACGGGATGCTCCCGTAATCGTTTTGTGGAAGGAAGACTGGCACCCCGGGGTGATCGGCATTGTCTCTTCCAGGCTTTCTTCAAAGTTTTACAAACCGACGCTGCTGATGTCCTTAGACTACAAGGAAGGGATTGCCAGAGGGTCTGGAAGGAGCATCGAACAGGTTAACATTATGGATTTGCTGGCGCGCGCCAGCGTGAAAGATTTGGAGTACGGCGGGCATCCGATGGCGGCAGGGTTTACGCTCCCGGCAGCGGAATTGCCTGTATTTCGCGAACAAATCTTTGAAGCCTACGGCGCGTTGTGCGGGGAAGAGGTTTTCACGTCCAAAATCTACCTGGATGCCGAGCTTCCGATCGAAGAGATCAACGAATCGCTTCTAAACTCCTTGGAAATCCTTAAACCTTTCGGTCAATGCAACCACGAACCGGCGTTTTTCATTAGAAACGCCGGTGTGGATCGGATGAAAATCCTGGGGAATCATTCGCAGCATCTCCGGTTGATTCTGAAGCAGGGAAGTCATTTCTTGGATTGCATCGGATTCAATTTATCGGAACGGCTGGAAGAATTCCGCTATATCCGTCCGAATCTTTTAAAAGCCGATTGTGTCGGTAATTTGAAGGCATTCTGGCATTTCGGGTCGAAACAGATACAGTTTTCCCTTAAAGACATTCATTTCTATATCGACCCGGCGCTCAAAGAAGAAGAGCGGACGAACAAACCCTTTTCCGGCGTGTCAAAAGACTCAGAGCCTTACTCCGTTGATAACGGAAACCTGGAAACCCTCCGGAATGATTTGCAGCAGCGCTTGTTCTCAAAATACCCCGCGCTTCAAAGCGCGTTTTCCGATAAGACTCGTTATGCCGTCTTCGCCAGCCCGAAGACGCAGGATTCGGTGTTGGCGCTTAAGTGTTTAAACGCCGTCTCAAAGGGACAAAAACTGTTATTGATAACCCCAAGCGCTTCGTTTTCCGTTTTTCGCTCCCAAGTCTTCAAACGATTCGATATCGTTCCGGCGCTATCGAATACCGTTTTGGAGCTTTCCTCCCAAACGAGCGCCTGCGTCATCGTAACGATTTCTTATCTCATTGCGAATTATGAGGCTTTGAGGCGGGACTTTCAAGAGTTCGTTTTTTTGGATATCGAATACCTGTTCCACGAAAAGATGGAGGCCTCTCTCGTTCTGAAGCAGTTGGCGGACCTTTTAAGAACGGAAACGCCTCCATTTACCTTCGTGGGCCCTTAGCTCCTGCCTGAAAAAAAAGCGGCCTTGAAATCCCTATTCCCCTTGAACGGACTATTGACACAACCGATGCAAAGTACGCGAATCCGTCTTGTCGACCGCCGGGGAATAGAAGATCCGTTAGAGTATATTCAACACCTCGTCAAAAACGGTGAGTTCGTCTGCGTTACTGTTCAAAGACCTGATCGAACGGTCGGATTGACAAAAGAGTTCGGGAAGATGCTCTGCGAACACTTCCATAACGGGGAAGTCGTCTTCTACAACCAGCAACTGAAACCTTTCCAAAAAACGAAGATCGAAGACTTGGTTTTGGAGAACAAAGTGCGTTTGTTGATAACAACGCCTGATTTCAGCAGCCACTTAAAATTCCCTGCGAACGCTAACCTTTGTATCCTGGAACCCTTGAAAAACCCTCTGGAAGTCCTCTCGATGTCAAATGCGCTGGGGGCGCACAAGCCAACCGCTATCCTGCATCTGCTCTATGAAACGATGTCTCCGGAAGGGCAAAAAGGAGATCGAAATAGCACGTTGGAAAAAATGATGCTTTCTGTGTTAAAATTAGCCAGTTCGGAAAAGAGGGGCCCCTGGGAGAATATTCGGAGTCTTTTCATCGTTAAGGGCGAGACCACGCGTTTTGAAGCCTTTGGTTTACGGGCGTTTGTGGAAAATATCACGTCGGTGGGCGGAGAGAATAACTCGGCGGAAAGGGAACGAGACCTTTTCAAAGCGTTGCAGTTACTGCCCGACTACGTGGAATTCAAGTGGGAATGGTTTATGAATGATATGTATGAGAAGGCGTTTTATAACTATGAAGCAAGAAAGATCATCGAACTTTTCGACCTACCCTATTTACCGTTGGTATAAGGCGGAGGTGTTTTCGTTTCAGTGTACACGCAATGCAATACAGACAGTGAACTGAACGCGTTGTTCGTCTTTTGCGACATCCGAGATATCACGGATGCTTTTGAAGCCATAAAAAAGATGCAGTTCTTTGCCAAGATCATACCGACTCCGAAAGACGTTTTTCCGGCAGAGTCCTTGAGTATCGCTGTAAAAAAGGAAGATTTGGAAGTCCTAAGCGATAAGCTCCTGGAGTTAAAGATTAAACCGATTAAGACCGTATCTTTGGAACGATGCGTGTTCGCTTACACTTTCGGTAGCGCCGTGTGAAATGATCCTTGCCTGTGATTTCGGCAAGAAACGAATCGGAGTGGCATTGGCCGAGCCGGAATCAGGCATCGTCGTTTGGACGAGTACGGTAGAGCATTCAAGAAGGGTTTTCGAAGGAATTCGTCAAATCGTCTTGGATAGCGGTGTTCTAAAAATTATCGTCGGGTTGCCTCTGAATCTGAAGTGTTCTTTTACCGAGTCGACAGATGCAGCCGTCATGTTTGCAAGCTTTTTGTTCGATCGGGTATGTCGAGCAGTGTACTTGGTCGACGAACGGTTTACCACCGCTTCCGTTTATGTTTACGGGAAACAGTTAGGAAAGAGTGTCGCGGAAAGTCGCCTAAGGGTCGATGCGGGAAGCGCCGCGTGTATTCTGGACACATACCTTAAGAACCCGCGAGCCGCTCTTCCCTTTTCCAGGAAAACGATGTCAGAGGAAGTGGTAGCGAAAGTTATCGAAGAACAAGCAAAGGAGAGCGACGAAGGGGGAGACCCGCTTCAAGTGACTGTGACGGGGCTCAGCCGGTTTCTACTCTTCTCAGATACCGGGCGGCATTGGGCCCTGAATGAGCGTAATCCTTGGCATTTTTCCAGATATCGGACGGTCAAAAAACCGGATGCGATCGTTTCTTATTCCTTTTATTTTGGTCAGTAAGTGCCCGTAGCTCAATTGGATAGAGTATTAGACTCCGGATCTAAAGGTTGTGGGTTCAAATCCCACCGGGCACGCCAGTCGTTTTGGAGGTGACGGTATGATCCTAATCGAAAGCGCATTTGAGGACGAACTGGAACCTATTTTTCGGCAACTCGTAACCTTTGAACAAGGAACGGTATTTAATAGACGGTTCGCGCGCGGCGTCCTTGGACGAAACGAAATAGTCGCCTTTTCTGGGATTATGGGCAAAGTGGAAGCCAGTTTTCTCACCCAAAAATTGATCGAGCTCTTTCATCCAATCTGTGTCTTCTTTTCTTCTTGCGCCGTTGCCCTTTCCCCGGACCTTAAGCCCGGTGATATCGTTTTAGGCGAAGCATACCGGGAGCACGACCGCAAGTATCGAGACGAAACGCTTCTCTCGCTCGTAACCGGGAATATAGAATTCGCTTACCGGTTACGCAATGAGTATCCTCAATTGAAATCGGGAGTGATCATTAGCGGAGACGAAATCCCGATGGACACTCAGCAGCGGAATGCGTTATATCTAACGCACAGAGCTTTAGCCGCCGATATGGACAGCGCGGCCGCTGCGATCGTTTGCAAGATGAACGGAATCGGTTATCTGGCTATCAAAACGATTCTGGATATGAGCCATCACCCTTCGCAAGAATCGTACGACGACCACCGCAAACAATACGCGGCCTCTTCCGCCCAATTCCTGGCCTCCTATATCGAAACACATTTCTTGAGTATCGAGTGCTCGGCGATGCCGTAGCTGACAAAAGTAACCGTCGATTAGATTCTCGAAGGAGCGCAGCGGCCGCTTTGTCCCTACCGGCGGCCGGCAAATCCAACCGGCTAATTTCTATGTGATAGACTATCTCGTGGGAGACGATATCGTGGAAAACCATTCCCTTGAATCGGAGATCGGTTCGCTTCAATCCTCTATTCAATCCGTTTTTTCAGAGTTGCACCGGGTGATCGTCGGCCAGGAAGAGATGCTGGAAGGGATTATGATTGCGCTCATGACGAAAGGAAATCTGCTTATCGAAGGTTTGCCCGGATTGGCCAAGTCCTTAGCCGTCAGTACGTACGCCAAGATCTCTGAACTCTCTTTTCACCGCATTCAGTTCACGCCGGACCTTCTACCTGGAGATATCACCGGAACGTTGATCTTCAATATGAGAAACGAGAGTTTTGTGGTGGAGAAGGGACCCGTTTTTGCGAATTTTATCTTAGCAGACGAAATCAACCGCGCCCCCGCAAAGGTTCAATCCGCTTTACTGGAAGCGATGCAGGAGAAACAGGTGACGATCGGCAAAACTTCTTACCCTTTGCCTAAACCATTTCTCGTGATGGCGACGCAAAACCCGATCGAGCAAGAAGGGACCTATCCGCTTCCGGAAGCCCAGATGGACAGGTTTTTACTGAAGCTCGAGATAAAGTATCCCACCTTTAATGAAGAGAAATCGATCCTCGTACAGAAGGGCGTCGATCAAGACATCCATTTAAACCCTTGCTTGTCTATCCCTTTAATCGAGAGGTTGCAAAGAGTCACCGATGAAGTCTATGTTGACGAAAAACTCATCACCTACATCGCCAAGATCGTTTACGCGACCCGAGACCCGGCGCGGTATAAATTGGACGCGCTCGTCCCGTTTATTCGCTACGGCGCCTCCCCACGAGGCAGCTTAAGCTTGCTTAAAGCCTCCAAAGCTTTCGCGGTTATACAAGGCCGATCATATGTCAACGCGGACGACATTAAAAAAATCGCCTATCCCGTTCTCCGTCACAGGATTCTGTTAACCTTCGAAGCGGAAGCGGACGGTCTGCAAACGGAAGAGGTCATCACCCGCATCCTCCAAGGACTCCCCGTTCCATGAAGAAACAGGATACCGAATCCTCTTCAGACCTATTAGAGAAACGGAAGGAGATACTGAAACGGATTCGGCTGTTGCGTCTGTTCGCCGAAAAGTCGATCAGCTCTCAAACGATCGGAATGTACCGTTCGTTTTTTCCGGGCACCGGGATGGACTTCAGCGAAATTCGCGGGTACTATTTCGGTGACGATATTCGGAACATTTCATGGCCGACGACAGCGAAAAACCGGAAGCTTTACGTGAAATCCTTTAAAGAAGATCGGTCCCTCAACGTTCTGATCGCTGTCGATTGCTCCCGGTCTATTGGCTTTTGGAGTAAAACGAAACGGCAGGAAAATATCGCCTTCCTGGCCGCCTGTATCGCGTTCTCCGCTTTAAAGTCCGGAGATAAAGCGGGTTTGGTGCTCTTCTCGAATAGAATCATCGACTACCATCCCGCCAAGAATTTGATGAAAAGCGGCATCACCATCATTGACTCCCTGTTGCGGGTAAATCCATCCGGGGTCGCTGATTTTTCGGTCTTGCACGCCTTCCTTTTGTCTGTTCTAAAGAATCCGTCGGCGATTTTTTTGATCTCAGATTATTTTCTAAAGGAGCCAGAGATCGACGCGTTGATCAAAAAGCTGCGGGTGCTCCGCGTCCGGCATCGGGTTTAGTTTTTGGGATCAGTTGGAGTTCTCCCTTCCGGAATTGGGGTACGTGAGGGTGAAGGATATGGAAACCCATCGGACAGAATGGATCAAAGTGAGTGAACCGTTAACCGGCAACTATCATCGTCAGATGGAAGAGAAACGCGCTTATCTGCAAAGATCCTTCGAAAAGGCAGGGATTCCATTCCTTCCGATTCTTGAGGGAGAGGACTATGGGAAACAACTGTTCGATTTTTTCA
>CAZMHO010000111.1:0-8556 GCA_964566085.1 uncultured Thermotogaceae bacterium
GTCCGATGTGGAGATAGCAGGTCCGGTGCATATTGATCGATCTTTCCCAGGTAGCCGTCCGTTCGGTCGAAGACGAGTTCGCGTAGCGTATCGGGTCTCCCCAAGGACCAGCGGCAGGGCCTTTTGTCAGGTCATATTCGGTGCCCTGATAGTAATCGGCTTTGATGTCCCAGATGTCCTGAATCGTCAGCGGTCTTTCCGGGATAACGTAAACCGGATAGCGCAGTTGGTGCGCGTCGTAACCGTTTTCTTCCATAAACTTCGGCGCAACGAGGCTTAAGGCTCTCCATTCTCTTCTGGTCGCGTACAAACTGTTGTTCGGAGAATAGATTTCAGCCAGCTTCCACTGGTTTTTCGGAAGGCTCGGGCTGACCCAGCCTTGTTCGACAGCGGTCTTGAAAAGGTTCTTCGCGTACAGAACGTTTTCTTTGTCATCAGGATCCACTTCCATGATCACCAATCGGTTGGCGGTAACGGTGAAGGCGTTGTCCGGGATGCGAAGGGCAACCCACAGGTCGGCTCCGTAAGCTTCGAACAACCATAAATCTTTTCCGTCGCCGATAGTCATCGATTCAGGACCGCCGCCGACGTTGGACCATCCGTGTTCCTCGATGAGGGCGCCCATGATCAGGACGGCTTCCCGCGCTGTGGCCGCTCTTTCAAGCGCGATATCCTGCGCCATCCAGCAATCGATGATTCCCTCGTTGTCAGAGTAATACTTTCTAAGAGCTGTCCCGTTGGGAAGGGAGCTATCGACACCGCCGGTGGATTCGGAGATGGCGACGCCTTTCTCGTTCATAAAGGAATAGCGGGAATGGAAGTAGCTGTAAGTATGGGGGACTTGGGGAATCTGTGCTACAACCAGAGCGTTTCCGGTGCGGTTCTTCTGGTACTCGACCGATTTCGGGAAGTTGCCGTAATCGATGTAATCATGCCCGTCTAATACGATGTCTCTCATCGAACCTTCGGGCCAATCTGCCGCCGGAATCTTCCACAGTCTGAAATCAGCGACAGTGGAGTCGTCGTTGTGGGTGATAACGGTAGATCCATCGGCCATCGCTTTGTTTCCGACTCCGAGAATGGTACAGGTGAAGGATACCGAGTACACTAACAACAGCGCTACGACCAACAGTTTAACTAACGAGCTTTTCTTCATGTTTTCCCTCCGTTTTTTGGTTTATTATTTATCGGCGTACTTCAATATCTCAGGGTTCTTGGCCGCATTCAACCAATCTTGCCACCACGTTGGGTAACCGGAGCTTCCAAAGTTGGTTCTTTCGACAGCATACTTCGTGAACAGTGAATCGCCGAGGTCCAGCCAGTCTTTGTTCCAGGCGACAGCGGTGTTATAGCAGAAGTCGCTCATGACTTTAATGGCCTGTTCCGGTTTTCCTTCGCGGTAGACCTTCGCCGCGTATTCCTGCAGCTGCGCTAACTGAGAGTACACGCTTGCCATCTTCGGATCCCTAAAGGCTCTAAGGTCTTTAATCGCTGCATTATAGCGCAGTCCAACCATTTCCTGGACGTAAGTGTTTACCCACCAGCCGGAGTCCCTTCGGAACTTTTCATATCTCGATCCGACACCGTAAAAGTCAGGGAGTTTTTCCATTGCCGGGAAGAGCGGGGTGATATAGGAATGCCCGACAGAGCCGTAACCGTACCAACTGATGCCTTTGAATTCTCTCGGAAGCCATTCTTTAACCTGAGCGACATGCAAGTAGGCCGTTAACGGAATGCCGATCGGTCTCTGTCTGCCCCCGATCCCGTAGTTCGTGAGCGGGTCTCCCCAGGGACCGGCGCCGACGCCTTTCGTCAGGTCCCATTTCGTCCCTTCGTAATGGTCGCCGGAGATCACGAAAATATCGTGTACCGATACCAGCTGATCCGGTTTTACAAAAAGCGGATACTCTCCGATTCCATCTACCAGTCCCAGAGAGGGAGCAACCATATCCAGAACGCGCCATTCTCTTTTGTTATGCGAATCGATACGATTGGCGTAGACTTCCGCCGGTCTGAACTTTTTCCCGGAAGCGGGATCAAACCACCCTTTTTGAACGGCATAGTCGATGAAGTTTGCGGAAGTTAGAATCTCTTCGTATTTCGCTCCGGAAACCGGATCGATTCCATCGCGAGGGTCGACTTGGAAACGCATCCGGTTCGCGCCCACATACACCATATCGTCGGGCATGCGAATCGCCATCCATAAATTGGCGCCATAAAACTCCATAATCCAGACTTCATTCCCGTCGGTGATGTCCATCAGCTCTCCGCCGCCGCCGGTGATATTCCACCCGTACTTGTCGATCAGTTCACCCATGATAAGAACGGCTTCACGAGCTGTTCGCGCTCTTTCCAAAGCGATATCCTGGGCAGCCCAGCAATCCACGATCCCTTCATCGTCTTCAAAAAGGGCTTTTCTGACTGCTTTTCCATAATCATCATTCGTGGCAATTCCCGCTGTGGACTCTCCCATCGCGACGCCCCAGTCGTTCATGAACGAGTAGCGAGAATGGAAATAACCGTAAGTGACGGCAGGTTGCGCATCTTCCCCCAGTTGAATGGCTCTTCCGTTGCGATTTTTGGAAATATCGACGATCGGGAACTTGCTATAGTCGATGTAGTCGTGAGAATCGATCACGATCGGCCGCATCGATCCCGGTTGCCATTCTCCGCCCCGTTGAATCCACAAACGGAAATCGGCTACCGAAGAGTCGTCATTGTGCGTAATGATAGCGGATCCGTCTACCGTGGCTTTTTTTCCGACCGCGATGATCGTACACGTGAACCCAATGCTGGAAAGGATGACGATCACCAAAAGAACCATCAACAGCTTCTTAATCTTCCACATACTTTCTTGCCTCCCTTTTTTCTTTGCTGGAATTCAGTTTCGCTTACTGGTAAAACACCCGTTTTGGATCTGACTTGGCAGGATCGTGCAAAAAATCGCCGATCGCTTCATTGCCTTTTTTGCTCCCGACTTCCATAATATCGTGGAAGCCCGGATAGGTAATCAGCAACTCGCGTTCGGGGAACAGCAAATTCATCATATTGATCACTTCGAGCGTGCCTTCCATATGCCTGGCCACCCGATAATACATCGGAGCGCCTTTTACCACGTAGCCGCCTCGGCCATCCATGTCGATCGGCATCGTGATCCCCTCTCGGGTATCGTACTTCGCGAACAACAGCCTTTTGTCCGCGGCGGTTTGAATAAACTCATCGATCCCAATCATCATCAGATCTTCGTCTACCCTTCCGGCGACGCGTTCAATAAAGGGCTCCAACGTTTCCATCAGAACGACTAGCGTTTGATGGCTCGATTTTTCGATAATCTTTAACTTTTCTTTGTAATCGTTCTTCGCATTCGTGAACTCTTCCGCAGCGTATAATTCTTTGGCAAGTTCGGGATCAATGCTATAGTCGCCGACTTCACGGTGTGAAAGCCCTCTGAGTTTCTTCGGAGACGCTTCCGCTTTCATCGGGAACTTGAACGTATCCAGGTTCATCTGAGCCAAAATCGCGATATCCATCGAAAAATCGTGCGCAACATAGGTATCAACAACCGGATACATCAAAGACGCTTCGTGGAAATCCACGAAGATATCGATCTTTTCTTTCCGAACGAGCTCCATAAAAGCGTAAGACATTCTTTCTGTGAGCGATCCGTTTTCTCTTCCAGGCCACGTGCGGTTGAAGTTTCTAAGGTCTTGATATGCCAGGTTCTGTCCGGACGGATAATGGACGTACACGAACGGATCCGGCCATTGATCCAACGGGTTCGTATTGCGATCGCCGATCTTATACTGTTTTGTTCCGAAAGGGGTATCCAGATAATAGAACATCGGGTAGGCGTTTCCGAGCATTCCAAGCGTATTCGCGCTCCGATTGGCCACAGGCACGACGAAAACCTTTCCCTTCTCAACCGAAATGTTTTCCGCGATCATATAAGCGGCCAGCATCGTCGCCGGTTCATACGGGTGGGAGCCGCCCAGGATCAAAGCGGAACCTCCCGGAACGCCGGAATCGAAGACATAGATCGGTGTGTCTCCCCAGGTTCCCTTTAAGTTGGGTAGATAGTCGCTGAGCATGATCTTCTGCGTGAAAGCCGGCGAAACAACGATCGACTCCTGGTAATGCCGTAGTTCATAGAACTCTTTACCTGCGATAAATCCCATGATCGCGATCAGGGCCAGGGCCAGCGCTTTAAACCATACAGGTGTGTTTTTCATCATCTCAGCCCCTTACTTGATCATCAGGACGCGGAGTATGAAGGTGATAATGACGTAGGCATAGACAATGTCATAGACCCATCCTGTCTTTTTCGTTCTCTTAAACAGATTCCAGATCAAAAAGATACAGATAATGGCTGTTAGGACAAAGTAGAGGATATGGATCATTTCATTTAGGATAACCATCTCTTCAGCCCCCCCGATCAATATACAACTAAGAAACTAAGTTGGTTGGGGAAGATAAACATCATCAGCGCGATCGCTGCCATAAAGAAAGCCGGAACCATAATCTGTTTTAAAAAGGACATGTAGTTGCCTTCGTACTGCACCGCTTCGATGCTCAATCGTCCGACGATTCGGGAAGGCGGTAGGCAGTCTCCCAGCGGGAACATCAAGCTCAACGCGGCCGCTACGACGGTAACATTGAAGCCAAGGTTGTTGAACAGGAAGATGATCGGCGTGCCAAGGATGACCGCGCTTCCGTAACTCAAAGACCCTTGGGCGAACGGGGTAAAGATCAAAGCGAGCGCATAGATCAAGCCCAAAGGAAGAGTGACAAAGGTAATGGCGATCAATCCCCTCACCCCCGTACCGGTCAATATATTGACGAGGGCCCCGACACTGATGACCGTCGCCAAAAGAGGAAAGACCTGCTCCATCGTTTTTGAAATAACGGTCATCCACCGTTTAAACGACGTCTTTTTCGGATTGACCAGCAGAACGACGATCGCCGACAGGACGAAGGTCATTGGCAACCCGATTACCGGGATGTAGAAGGCGACGTATTTCTGCAAAAGGATCAGAACCACCAGGACGAGAAGCGGAGTTAAGATTCTCACCCAGTTCATCTTCTCAACCGGCTTCGGCAACTTGGTCAACACTTCGTTTTTCTTCTGCGGTTTGGCTCCGCGGCCGAACCAAAGAATCGAGAAAACCGATATGATCGCAATCGGGACGATGAGCACGACATCGAACCCGACATAAGGCATATTGGCCTGAGCGGTCATCAACATCGCCCAAAGGTTGATCGGAGGCGCCGCAGCGGCTAACATGGCGAAAATGTAGATGAACCCGACGATCTTTCCTTTGGATAGACCCATATAGGTCAATACCGTCGTAACCAATCCGCCGACGACAAAGATCGAAACGCTTCCGGCTCCGGTCAACGCGCCGGGGATGATCATCAAAATCGCCATAAAGATCATCATGATCCATTTGTGATTGAAGAAATTTTCCACTAACTTGCGTATCAAAGCGTCCATTGCCCCTGTTTCTGTGTACATGTTGATGAAAATGGACGCCGTGACAAAAATCAGCGCAACATCGAAATAGGTGAACCACCCTTCGACAAGCAACCGCACGGGAAAACCAAACCCGCCGGCAATCGCTCCGGCAATCGCCGCCAGAAAAATCGAGAATTCGGTCGATTTAAGCTTCCAGCTCGAAAGGGCGAAGACAACGACGATTACGATTGCTGTGAATATTGTGCTTCCATACACGGTCGATTCCTCCCCCGAAGGAAAAAGCTATTTGTTTTCGAACCAAATTCGGATGATTTTTTGAATCTCCAGTTGATTGTCAAGGATCGTTAACGGAATATTTTTCTCCGCGGATAATTTGGTAAATTTCCCATCATAATTGCTGTCTTTCGTCACGACGATGTAGTCGGCAAACGGCGCGATCGCATCGATGGAGCGTTCATTGGCGCTATCCCCCCTTCGCACCTGTCCCTCAATGTGGATCGCAATCATCATTAGATTGTTTTTCTTAATCGCTTCGACCAATTTATTCAGTCGAGCGATCTCATCATCGATGGTGATTCCGGAAGCCCCTAACCCTTTGGCGGTCGAACCGATGGCAACGACCACTGCTTTCACCAATTTTCCTTGATCGTCTGTGAAGTCCACTTCAAAAGCATTCTCTCTTCCGGGTTCGGCGTTGGAGATGAAATCGACGCTTTTCTTAAAGGTCTTTGTCGCCAGGAATTGCGCCTCCATCATCTTCCTTCCCGTGCCTTGACCGGCGTTCGTCAAGAGAAAGGTCACGGGCAGTTTCAAAGGTTCGGCGCCGGTATAGGCGAATACGACAGTGCTGGAAATCATGACCATAACGAGTACTAGAATCCATCCTACTTTACGCATACTTACCTCCTTAAAATGATTAAAGTATCTTCTGAATCCATTATCCGTTAGCTGGGAAAAACGAGAAGAATCCAATAAAGGCGCGCAAGAATTCCTGAGTGATCCTTTCGGTTGGAGCTCATCGAAATAGTCGCTATTAGGGCAAATTCCACTGTTTTCTGTTAAGGACATCATCGGTGTTAAGAGTACCATAAATCCGTTCTACTGTCAACCAACACCGAACCTGAAGAGCGAAAAGGAGGTTAGGCAAACATCGAGATGGGGCAAAAAATCTCCGATTTTCTTCGAATTTGTAGAGATTCCCACTATTTTTAAGGTAACCGAACTATATATCCAACCGCGCCCACAGTTTCCGAGCAACCCTTTCAGATGCTTTCAATATGTCTGCTACCGGCATCTGCAACACGCCGCCCTTCTTCAATACCTTTCCTCCGATTACCACGTCTTCCGGTTTCCCGTTTTCCAGGATTCCGAAAAACCAATGACCCAGGAAGTTCCGATCACCAATTGGCGTGCAAGGGGTATAACGATAGGTGATGAAGTCGGCAGCGGCGCCTTCTTCGATTACCCCCACGGTCTCGCCCAACAGAGCGCGGGCAAAATCGGCGTTATTTCGAAAAACCACTTGAAACAGGTCTTCCAAAGAGAAACCCAAAGGACTTTGCTCGATGTGATGCTGGCTGATCAGTAGGGCGCGAATGTCTCGCGCAAAATCGAACCCGTACCCGTCGTTACCCAACAGAACCGGAATCGCGCGATCCTTAAACAACCTGTATCGGGGCAAACCCGCGCCGTTATTCTGGTTCGATTGGGGATTGAAGGCAACAACGCAGCCCGCGTTCTTTATCCGATCACAATCTTTAATAGTGAGACGTATTCCGTGCACGAGCAACGAGCCCGGTTTGCAGACGTGATACCGCTGGAGGCGTTCTAAAGCGGAACATCCGTACTTCTCCTCGTGAAGTTTCCCGTCTTCTTCTCCCTCCCCGATATGTATGTGAACCGGATACTCCCATCGGCCGACTCGTTTCAGTGTTTCCTCTTCCAACGTGAAAGAGGCATGCAATCCGAATAAGGCGCCCATTTTTCCGGGATACTTTCGTTTTTCTTCTATCAAGGCAAGGTTTTCGTCTATCTCCCGATCGCGGATCTTTACGCCGTCTCGATCACTGGTTTCGACTGATAGAACCGCGCGCATGCCGGACTCTTGAATCAGCGCCCGCGACAACAAGGCGCCCGTTCCTGGCGCGCAATAGGGACTCGAATGATGGTCGACGATCGTCGTGACCCCCATATCGATCAAGCGAACCGCGGCCGCTTTGGCGCTCCAATACACGTCTTCAGAAAGCAAAGTGCGATCCAGTTTCCACCAAAGCTGTTCCAATAATTCCGTAAAAGAGTTCGGGTTAAAGGGATGTACCGACAGTCCGCAGGCGAAGGTAGAATAGACGTGGGTATGGGCGTTGATCATTCCCGGAAGCAGGGTTTTCCCCTCTCCGTGTATCTTGGATAGCGGTGAAACGTCCGGAACGGGATCTTCATATCGGAAGATCTTGTGTATGCGCCCATCGCGTACCCAGAGGCTTCCTGGAAAGTAATCGACAGGGGTTTTGCCGGTAAAGATCATAAAGTTCTCGAAGAGCATTTCTTCCATCTTAGGCCTCCCGCGATCGCAAGAAACCGGAACAGTTTTCCGCGTTTCTCAGGGTTTTGGTATCAGTTGCTTCGCCACGGGAACGGGAACAGGAAAGAGAACCCCAAATTGATGCCGTGCGTTCCGTAGGTGACCCCGACCTCTGGATCGAATAAACCCAGGTTGATTGCATATCCCGCGCTCGCTTTCATCAAGAACTGCGGAAAGTCCAGGATATACTCAAAGCCGATACCCAGGATCTGATTCGAATAGGCCGGAAACATCTCGAATTTCAAGTCGGAATAGGTATCGAATAACACCGAGATGAACTGGTATCGGAACTCTCCCAATAGTCGTATATAAGGGTTCACCGCCCATTCCAAACCCAGCCCGAGGTATCCTTGCCCCACTTCGGAAACTTCTTCGTCCAGCTCGGAGCTTGAAAACTGCGGAGAGGCCAAAAAATTGAAGCCCCCGCTAAAACGTACCGGTTGTAGGCTTTTTTTCAAGACCGCATTAAAAGAAAAGCTTTCGGAATACGAGGACCCGCTAA
>CAZMHO010000112.1:0-8523 GCA_964566085.1 uncultured Thermotogaceae bacterium
ATAATCTGAAACGTCTGCGCGAGCTGAGAACCGTCGGCTTTTTTTGGACTTCGTCAACGAGATCGCAAAGAACGAAGGATTGGCTATTCGCGCAAAAAACAAGCGACTTCGTGTCCGAGTTGGACTTCCCGGAGTTCGGGAGTTTCTTTCCGGCACCGATCCATCGCTTTTGAACATCGCTTAACGAAACGGCATCCTTCCGGCGGATCGATTGGAGAAGGAATGTCCCCGGAGATCAATATGCGATTGCCAGATTTCCGCTGATGCGGATCCGGTACCGGAATCGCTTGCAGAAGCCCCTGCGTGTAAGGGTGCAAAGGGTTTTTAAAGAGTCGGTCCGTATCCGTTTCTTCGACGATCTTTCCCAAGTACATCACAGCGATACGATCCGAGATGTGTTTGACGACCGAAAGATCATGGGCAATGAAGAGGTAGGTAAGCCCGAATGCCGTCCGCAGGTCTTCCAGCAGGTTGATAATCTGGGCTTGTACCGAAACATCCAGCGCGGAGACGGGTTCATCGCAAATGACGATTTTTGGCCTCATCACGATCACGCGCGCGATGCCGATTCTCTGCCTTTGACCTCCCGAAAATTCGTGAGGATACCGTTTCATATATTCGGGGCGCAATCCGACCTTCTCCATGATATCGGCGACCGCTCCGATCATCTCTCGACCGTCGCTGACGAGCTTATTCGCTTTCAAACCTTCCGAGATGATATCTTGGACCGTCATTCTCGGGTTTAGAGAGGCGTAGGGATCCTGGAAGATCATTTGTATTTGATGGCGTATCCGTCTCATCTGGGCATTCCGATAACTGAATATGTCTTCCATCGCTACCTCAGAATCGCCAAGACGGCACCAGCACTTACCCGATGTGGGCTGGTAGATGCGCATCAGCGTCCTCCCCACCGTTGTCTTCCCGCATCCCGATTCTCCGACGATTCCCAAAGTCTCTCCCGTGTTCAGATTGAAGGAAACGTCGTCCACCGCCTTGAGAACAGATTTTTTTCGGGAAAACGGGAGTGATTTGACCGGGAACCATTTTTTTAAACCTTCAACTCTGAGTATCGTCTGCGCCGACATCCCTTCCCCCCCTGTCTTTCGCGTATAACCAGCATTTTACAGTATGTCCGGTCTCTATCTCGAACAAAGGAGGCGCTGCGTCGATACATGTCGAGAAGGCTTTTTCGCAACGAGGGTTAAACCGGCATCCTTTCGGAAATGAAGAAGGATGCGGCACATAACCTTCGATCACGTGCAGTTTCCCCTGGTCTTTTTTTTCGATCGCCGGTTTGGGTATGGAGTGGATCAGGCCACGCGTGTACGGGTGAGAAGGGTGATCGAAGATTTGAAAGATCCCCCCGGTTTCTACGATCTGACCCGCATACATCACAAGGACGCGGCAGCACATTTCGGCGATCACGCCGAGGTCGTGGGTAATGACGATCGTTGAGGTGTTTTGTGCGGTTTTCAGTTCGTGGATCAGTTCGAGGATTTGCGCTTGTATCGTCACGTCAAGCGCGGTCGTCGGTTCGTCCGCAATGAGGAGCGACGGTTTGCAGGCCAGCGCCATCGCAATCATCACCCTTTGACGCATTCCACCGGACAACAAGTGGGGATAGTCGTCAATCCGTTTTTTTGGTTCCGGAATACGCGCCATCTCCAAAAGACCAATACTCTTTTGTCGGGCTTCTTTTTTCGAAAGGCCTTCGTGTAAGCGATAAACTTCGGCGAGTTGTTGCCCGATCGTGAAAAGCGGGTTAAGAGAGGTCATCGGCTCTTGAAAGATCATCGAAATCTTTTTCCCGCGTATCTTTTGAAGCTCTTCTTTGGTGCATTCCGCAAGGTTTTTGCCTTCGAAAAAGATTCGCGATCGGTCTCCGAGGATCGCATTTTTCGGAAGGAGCCGAATAATCGAGAAAGCGGTCACCGTCTTTCCGCATCCCGATTCTCCGACAATGCCAAGGGTCTCGCCGCGGCTGAGGTGAAAATCCACTTCATCGACGGGTTTGACACGACCGAATTGTGTCTTAAAGGATATTTCGAGGTTTTCTACTCTCAGTATCTTTTCATCCATCACGATTTTTCCTTTTCACGTATGACTCGTAAATTTAGGATCCAAAGCATCCCGTAGACCGTCTCCCAAAAAATTGACATTCAATACGGCCAGAAAGATCATCAAACCCGGAAAGAAGGTTAACCACCACGGGGTGACTCCCGAAACCGTTCCCAGAATATAGTTCATCGATTTCTGGAGCATATTGCCCCAGGAGGGCATGGGAGGCTGTATACCCAGCCCCAAATAGCTGAGCGAGGATTCGGTGAGGATCGCATAAGAAACGTTGAGGGTCGCGGATACGATAATGACAGGAAGGACATTGGGAAGCACGTGTTTGAATAGAACCGACCAGTTTCTCACACCTACCGCTTTCGCCGAGACAACATACTCCGATTCCCGGATGGTCAGCGTCAAACCCCTCACGAGACGGGCGACCCCCATCCAACCGAAAACGGTTAACACCAATATGATTCCTGAAATTCCGGAACCGAAGACTAAGGTCAGCGTCAATAGGATCGGTAGCGTCGGAATCGACAACATGATATCCACAAAACGCATCAATAGGCGATCCATAAACCCGCCGTAATACCCCGAGAACATTCCGACGGCGGTCCCGATAAGAGTCGTCAGCAGAGCGGAAGCGAAACCGACAAATAGAGAGACGCGCCCACCGTACATTAGTCGCACCAGAACATCGTGGCCCAGCTCGTCCGTACCGAGGAAATGACCGGAGGAAAAGGGCGGAACGAAGATTGATCCGAAATCCATATCTTCATAACTCGCTGTGGTAAACAACGGCCCTACGATAGAGAAGAGGACCAATAGGACTAAAATGATCGCTCCCATCAGCGCCAACCGGTGTTTTTTGAATTTCATCCAAACCAATTTTTGATAGGTCACGATGTTTAAGGGCGAGACGGCTTCTTCTATCTTTTCTATCTTTTTCCGATACCAAAGGAATGACTTACGCATAACGCACCCTAAGCCTTTCTCGCAATACGAATTCTCGGATCGATCAACACGTACAGCAGATCCGCAACGAGGTTTGAAATCAACGTGATGACGGTTAGAAACATAAGACAGCTGATCGCTAAGTTGTAATCGCTGCCGATGACCGCCTGGTACATGAGCCTCCCCATACCGGGCCAGGAGAAGATCGTCTCGATGATGAGAGCGCCTCCGAAAAAGTAGGGGATGTCGAGGGCGATGATCGTAACGATCGGGATCATTGCGTTTTTCAGAGCGTGAAGAAGGATAACCTTCCGTTCCGGCGCCCCTTTGGCATAGGCCGTCCGAACATAGTCTTGATCCAGTACTTCCAGCATCGCCGTTCGGATATACCGCACCCACGAAGCGACCTGTACGAACCCCAAGACACACGCGGGCAGAATCAGGTGTCGGACGCCATCCCAAAAAATCCGCCATTGCCCCGTCAGACCGTAGGTACTCATCCCCGAGACCGGTAACCATTTGAGATGAACACTAAAAACGATGATCGCCATCAGGCCAAACCAGAAACCGGGAAGCGAGATGCCGATAAAGGCAGCAACTGTGGCAGAGTAATCAAAAAGCGAATACTTTCGCAGCGCGGAAAAGATCCCGATCGGCAACGCAACGATCAACCCCAATACCCACGACACGATCGTCAAATAGAGGGTATTCGGCAACCTGGAAAAGATGAGGTCTTTCACCGGAAGTTTATACATACTCGAATAGCCGAAATCTCCAGTCAGCATGCTCTTTAGCCAAGTACCATAGCGGATGATCAGAGGATCATCGAGATGGTAGTATTCCCGTAAAGCCCGCAACCGTTCAGGATCGTTCATAAAGGACCGGGGGTTTTCCATCCTCATTTGGATGAGGGGATCCCCGGGCATCAGATTGATTAACATAAAGATAATAAAAGAAATCGCGAAAAAGACCGGTATCAACTCCAGAAAGCGTTTTAAGAAATAAACCTTCAAGCTATTTCTCCTTTTGTTGTAAGACCGCCATCGTATACAACCCTGCGAGCATCTGAACGCAAACTAAGTCTTTTATCGGAATCGCGTGATAATGCAAGTTGCTTTCGAGGAATTCGATCGTCGTTTCGAACATATCGTCAGCTTGCTTCTTTGCGTTATCAAAAATTTCCTTATTGCCCCCCAAGGCAATATTCTCATCAATGAACCGGCGTAAGATACCCAAACTGAGGGATTCGTAGAAACGTGTCGCATAGGTATTGTCAAACATTTCCGCGACCGAAGCCGGTTTCTTTAGCGTCTCATCAGTTTCGATCCAGTTTTCCGTCGCTTGAATACTCCCCGGCATCGTCTCGAGGTAATTCGCGATGGCGTGAAAAAAACCGGAATCTTTGTTCTTTACTTCTCTTTCGATCTTATCGAAGACGCTTTTCATCGACTCATATCTTTTTTTGGAGTTTAGAAGGGATTCTTTCAGGTAGTATTGACGGGTTTCCGAAAGAAGGGTTTGATCGTTAACGCGCGCATCATAGTAATAGGGCATCTCACAGACCAACGTGAAGGTATCGGCTACCGAACTCGCATAGTCGTCCGAGCTGGTTCCAGCCCGGATGATGGTCGCGGGATCGACTCCCTCCGGAAGATGCTTTTCCAGGTAATCGTACTCCTCCTTCATACCAAACAATTGGAAGATGGCAGGCGCCAGTTTCTTCAGGAAAGGCGCTTCGGGTTCTCCTAAATTTAGAGGCAGCCCGAACAACCCGGGCAACTCCTGAAAGTCCTTGAAAAGCCCTTGACCCAAGTCCCGGGAAACATAGTAATAAACCCCTCCGAAGCCGGAATTATGCAAGGAGTACATGAATATCGGTTTCTTCTCCCGGATCAAATCCATCAACACTTGTGTTTCAGGGAGGGGGGTACCGAACTTCAACGTTTTGTATTCGATCGGGAAGGTCCACTCCACCTGTTGGTAACCCGCGGGTCTGTAAAAATTTTCCGCGTATTTCCGTATTGAAGAACTATCGGCGAACCAGTTTTCGTTCAGTTTCGTTCCGTCAATATCGATCGCTTTAATGAGGTACCAAGTGTAATCCAGATCCCTTAGGCGCGGATCATCTTGGGCTAACCGCTCGCTTAAGGCATCAAGCATCATCGCGCCGATCGGTTCGTTCGGGTGTGGGCACCCGAAGAGCAGGGCATTGTGTTTTCCTTTTCCGATTTCGAGGACGAGTATCGGTTCTCCTTTTCTGGAATACCCGGCGCAACGGATTTTCACACGATCGGGATACTTCTCCGCAAGCGCTTTGGAACGCTCGTCCATCTCGGCGACTGTGTAAAAGCGTTTATAATCCGGTATCTCTTGAATCAAATCTTTGAACAACATCGGCGTTCTCCCCTTCTCGAGATAGTCTTCGATTGAAATAAAGAGCGCTGAACCGAAGTCCCGCGCTCTTTTCGTTGCGATGGCACCGTAAAGATAAAGCGCTTGCGGTTATCGATCGATGTACCAGTTCTGGATGATCCAGCCTAACCCGTTGTCATATCCGGCATCAAATGATTTCACATACTTTTTTGCGAATATCGGGGTCGGCGCCGCAACTAAGGGCAGATAAGGAAGATCGTTCGCCCATTGAGCCAGGTGCTTCACGTAATAGCCTGTCTTTTTGCTCTGATCGAGTTCGGCAAAAGCTTTGTAAGCGTTCTCGTCACTCTCTTCATTAACCCAACCGATATAGTTGGTTCCGCCGAATCCGTTCTCTTCAGAAGGAATCATCTCTTCCGTCCAGTAGTACACGGCTTCATCCGAGATCCCGTATCCCCAGCCGGACAGATTGGCGTCGTACTTGCCCTGGGGTTGCAGTTCCCATATGGTCAAACCCGGTTTGGTGTCGATTTCCATCTCGATTCCTACCTGTTTGAGCATCCCCTGAATCATCTGGGCCATCGTTAGGTAATCGCTGCTGCCCGCTCCGAGGAGCAATGGAAATTTGAATGGTTTTCCGTCTTTTTCGAGAATCCCGGTTCTCCCGGCTTTCCAACCGGCTTCTGCTAATAGATCCTTCGCCTTTTTGACATCGTAATTGTACCTTTTTACGCTGGGATCATCGAGCGCTTCCCTCATCACGTGCAGCGGTGTGAGCCAAGTATGGCAGATTTCACCTTTTCCGCTATATATCAGGTTGTTGATCGCATCGCGATTGATCGCGTATAACAGCGCTTGACGCACGCGGACATCGCTGAAGAAGAAGTTCGGTTTGGAAAGATCCTGAGGATTGCGGAAATTCAGGAAGATCAAGTCCGGCGCGACGTTTTTCACGAAGTAGACCGAGAAGAGATTCCCTTGTTCTTTCTCCAGTTGAAGCGACTGTTTCATCGTAAGCGTATACCTTCCAAAATCCAATTCCCCGTTCTTGACCGCCGCGTAGGTAACGTCGGCGTCGGGGATAATTTTCATCACGATGGTATCGATGTTCGGCCGTCCCATAAAGTATTCCTCGAAGGCTTCCAGAACGATGTACTGGCCTTCTTTATACTCTTTGAATCTGAATGGACCGGTCATGACGGGGGTCCGAGTCACTTTTTGAACGAATTCTTCCCATCTTCCGCTCTTCCGCGCTTGTTCGAAGTCTTTGCGGAAAAGGTGTTCCGGAATCTGGAACCATCCAAAGTAATACGCGTAAACGGAAGAACCAAAATATCCGCTACCGGATTTTTCTTTTAAGTGGATCGTGAAGGTATAGTCGTCAATAATATCTACCGCATCGACAGAGGTTTCGAAGGAGTTGGAGGTGACCGGAGCACCAGAGGTCATGACTTCCCATTGGAACTTCGCGTCACTGGCAGTAACGGGAGCGCCATCGTGCCACTTCATACCTTTTCTGAGTTCGTAAGTGACAGACATAGAGTCGTCTTCGTGGACAACCAGCAGCCCGTTCTCCAATGTGGGGATTCGCTTGATCATGCGTGGCGTATAGAATCCATCTTGGTTAGATCCGATATAACCGTCTGCGATAATGTTACAGACAGTCCAGGTTAAACCGGAAGAGGTAAAAAGGGTGTTGAACCCGGGAGCGTCTGCTCCGACGGCCGTGGTTAAAGTCCCACCGGCTTTCGGGGGATTAAGCGCCATATAGAAGGAAAGAGCGGCTTCTTCTTTCGTGATCGCTGCCCATGGATCCAATAGGTGTCCATAGCGATAGTTTAGTAGTTGCCGGTTGCTTCTGAAAGCGGTTGTAAAAGCGCCCACGGCAGATTCCGGCACTTGGTCTTCATCATTGGCCATCGTCACTACTTCGGAATAACCCGCCGCTTCATTCGACAACCCGAGAACCTGTATCATCGTCGCGATAAATTCAGCTCTGGAAACCGACGCCGCGCCAGGAGCCACAAAACTTTCTTTTCCCGGAAAAGCATTTCGCACCGCATCCTGAAATTCGTTAAAGGTTAACGCGGAAGTATCCACGACCTTCAATATTCCGGCTTTCAAGATGACGGGTTTTGCTTCTTCAAGGGCCGCTTGAGCGAAAGATAAAGTGAAGAGCACAAGAGCAAGCAGTAAAAACCACGATACTTTTTTCATGTTCCACCCCCAAGTAGTATTGAATCCTATCGTTAGAGTCCTCAGAAGAGAACTTCTACAGACGCTTTCGGACGCTAACCTTTGTGTTGACGCATTATAACATACTTCATTTCGAATTAGAGCCGCTTAAAGCCTGCGTGTGTTCCATTTTAGATTCGAAAAAATGCCGGATCTGTTAACAACCTCTTGACAGCGGATTCTTTTTGTACTATAATTGGCATATGCCAATAAATAATCACAGAAGCTGTGGCAGACCAAAGATTTGCCGCAGGATAAGGGTATCCACAGATACAAGAATATTTAAACCCTTCGGCATCCCGCGATGCGAGCTCGGTGAAGTCAAACTGACTTTAGATGAGTTGGAAGCGGTTCGGTTTGCGGACTTTCTAAAGGCTTCTCATGAAGAAGGGGCAAAAGAGATGGGGATATCGAGGCAAACCTTCGGCAATATCGTCAGCTCGGCAAGGATGAAGATAGCGGACGCGCTGATAAACCGGAAGATGATCCGGATAGAAGGCGGACCGATCCATAAGGAGGAAGAAAATGAAAGTAGCAATTCCAGTTTCTGAGAAAAACGGCATGAAATCGAAAACGCACGCGCACTTTGGGAGCGCGCCCTTTTACGCGAGCGACGCCACAGAAAACGTGGAAGTCGAGTGGTTTGATAATGAAGAAGCGGAACACTCTCATGGAAATTGCCGCCCTGCGGGAAAACTGGCGGAATTTCATATAGACGCGGTCGTTTGCCAAGGTATGGGCGCTCGCGCGATCGACAAACTCAACGGGATGGGTATGAGAGTTTTCGTGAACCGTCTGGCAAATACGGTGGAAGAAGTCCTCGAGGAGATAAAACAGAACCGATTGACGGAGCTTTCTAAAGACGACGCCTGTCAACAACATCACGGAGATCACTGAGCCCAA
>CAZMHO010000113.1:0-7237 GCA_964566085.1 uncultured Thermotogaceae bacterium
TTCATCACGATCCCGCCCCCGATCGTCCCCGGAATCCCCGCTGCGAATTCGAGGCCGGACCACCCATGGTCGAAGAACACGCGACTCATCTTCCTGAGGGCGCACCCCGCCTCGACCCATATCCCTTTCTCTTCCAGACAGAATCCGTTTATATCTGTCATATCCAAAACCGTAAACGGCAAGAGGCCTTCTTCCGCCAATACATTCGAACCGATCCCCAATATCTTCAGGTCTCGGCCATTCTCCTTAAGAATTGGGATGATCTCCGGCAAGGTTCGTAAGGTCAGAGGCTTCACATATAGGGGGACACAGCCGCCTATCCCGAAGGTTGTATGCTTCGAGAGGGCTTCGTCTATCCGAACTGCGGTTTCCATCTGATAGAGCGCTTCGATAAAGAACCGGTCGATCATGCGGTTTCCTGGCATCGCTTGCCTTGCCAAGCCTCTCTTCGGATCATTTCTCGTTCTATCTCCCTGATCAGAAGAGTTTTTGGGGGCTCGGTTTTCTGAATGGCATCCGTTCTCGGCGCGTCCGAAACCAACCGGTGTATGACGATTTCCGGGCGCACATGCTCTAAAAACAGAATCAAACGCCGGATGTAGGCTTCAGTGGACAGGAGTTGAACCTCGCCTGTTTCAACCATCTTCGCGAGCGGAGTACCCGCGACCACGTAAAGCGAATGGCATTTGACGCCGCCGATCCCAACCCGGTTAAGCACCCGCGCGGCGGTTACAATATCCCGCTCGGAGTCCCAAGGCAAATCCAGTATCATATGGGCGATCACGGACAACCCTTTTTGTTTTGCTCTCTCCGCCGCATCGATCCAGTCTTCCAACGTATGGCCTCTGTTCAGGATTCTTAGGGTTTCCGGATTAGCGGACTGAAGCCCAAGTTCCAGAAAGACCTCCCGGTCGTCGCGATAGGAAGCCAATAGTTCGAGCACATCGTTTCCGACCAAATCCGGGCGTGTGCTAACATCCAGAGCGACGATGTCTTGAAAGGGTCGAACCCGATCATAAAACCCTTTCAGGACCGGAATCGGCGCATAGGTGTTTGAGAAGGACTGGAAGTAAGCGATGAAGAATAGCGGAGTACGGTACTTCTGAATCATCTTCTCTCTAAATGCAAGGATTTGCTCTTCGATCGCGTACTCCGGCGGTAAAGCCGCAAAACCGCTACCGGTCGGATCACAAAAGATGCACCCTCCGGTTCCTTTCGTCCCATCCCGGTTCGGGCATCCCAAACCGAGAGAAATCGGCAACCTTTGAACCCTTCTGCCATACTGTTCTTTCAGTACCGTGTTCAGTTTTCTATAGAGATTCAAATCTCCCGAATGCTCCCGTTGAATACTTCCTTCTTTTCAATAAAGGAGATCATCTTTTGATAGAAGTCCCGTACGGTCTCTTCGTCGGGTCCGGTAATCCGAAAGACCCATTTTTTCGAAAACCAGGCCATCATAAACCCCGTCTCGCCTTCCGTTTCATAGGAACCGTAGAAGAAAGGAATGTAGTTAACCCACGTCCAAAAGGGGGGCGCATCATCTTTTCTATAAAAACGCCACAATTCGTCCGCAATCCGATTGGCATCCGTCGAACCCGCCGTTAACCTGATCACTTTCGTATCCCGCGACGAGTAAGTCGCTTCGTAGAGGGTTCCGTACAAAACGGGTTTTCCGTTCTTCAGGTCTTCCTTTTTCAGTACTGTCGCCGGAGTCGTCATCTTGAACTCCGTGCGGGTATAAGGTTGGATTCTCATCTCGATGAGGGATGAAATGCGATAGGTCTCTTCCGGTTCGAACTGACAGGCTGTCAATAATAAAAGCGCGCCTATACTCAGTATCACCCATAAGTGCTTTTTCAATCCGTCGCCTCGCTTTCTTCCGCGTTATCAGGCTAAAAAGTTCTTGTAGTAGTAATAACTGTCTTTTTTGACGCGTTCCAGGTTCTTTTCATAGTCGATGTAGACCAAACCGAATCGCTTGCTGTAACCCTGGGCCCATTCAAAATTATCCAGCAGAGACCAGACGAAGTACCCCCGAACGTCCGCGCCTTCGGCCATCGCCCTCTGAACGGCTTCTATGTGGGATTTAAGGTAGGCGATACGCCTCTCGTCCGCAACAACCTCGTTTATTAAGACGTCTTTCTCCGCCATACCGTTCTCGGTGACGAACATGGGAATTTTCCCGTATTTTTCCTGGGCCATTTTTAGGAAAGCCGTGAGACCCTGCGGATATATCTCCCAACCCGACTCGGTTGTTTCGAGCTCCGGCGGCATAAAGGAAAAAAACATCGGCTGATTCAAATCCATCTTCATTCGATGGCGGGTGTAGTAATTGATCCCCCAAAAATCCGGTTTCTTGGCAATCCGGCTCATCTCTTGAGGATCGAAAACTGGGAGAAGACCTAACCCGCGGATAAACTGCGCCGCTTCTTCAGGGTATCTGCCGGTAAGAACGGGCAGGAAAAACCAATCGTTGTTCAGTTGATTGACGATAAAGGCGGTTTGGATATCCTCTCCCGTTTCGCTCGCGGGTTCGATCCAACTCGCGACATTGACCAACCCAACCTTTCCGTCCGGTACCAATTCTCTAAAACGCAGGGTCGCTTCTCCGTGCGCCCGAAGCAGATGATGGGCCACGAGAAAGGCTTTTTTCAAGTTTTGCTCACCGGGAGCGAACTCCCCCCACCCGTAAGCGTTAAAAGAGGAACAAAACGGTTCGTTGAGCGTTATCCAATATTTGACCCGATCGCCCAAGGCTCGGAACATCACCGCCGCGTAATCCCCGAAATACTGGTCGATATCCTCGCTCTCCCAGCCTCCGATTTTTTCTTGTAAAACGAGCGGCAAGTCCCAATGATAGAGCGTGATGAACGGAGTGATGCGGTTTTCCAACAGCAGATCGACCAATCGCCTGTAAAAATCCATCCCGATGGAGTTGACCGGACCGTTTCCTTCCGGCAAAACCCTCGGCCACGAGATCGAAAAGCGATAAGCGTTCACGCCCAGCTCTTTCATCAACGCGATATCTTCCTGATAGCGGTGGTAATGGTCGCAGGCGATATCGCCTGTTTGCCCGTTGAAGGTCCGGCCGGGTTGATGCGAAAACGACGTCCAGATAGAGGGGGTTTTACCGTCTTGGGTATCGGCGCCCTCTATTTGATAGGCGGCTGTCGCCGTACCCCAATAGAATTCCTTCGGAAATCCTTTAGCCATTCACTCGCCTCCTCAAGTGTTGTTCGCGGAGTCTTTCAAGAAGAACTGCATTTCAACGATGACCCCTTTTCCGATCTCGGATACGATAACCATCTTGTCGGAATACCGATGCATATTGGAGATACCCATTCCGGCCCCAAACCCCATCTCACGGATTTGGTCCGTCGCCGTCGAGTACCCTTCCTGCATCGCTTTGTCCAAGTCTTCAATCCCTTTCCCGTGATCTTCCACGCGAACGCGTATGTATTCCGGGTACAGGAAACAATAGATGTTGCCAGAGCTTCCGGAGTGAATTACCACATTCGTCTCCGCCTCATATGTCGCGATCGCCACCTTTCGAGCGATCTCCTCGACTATCCCTCTGCCTTTCAGGAACTCTTTTAATCGGGCCGCGCCAATACCGGACAGGCTGATTTCGATATAATCGATCGAAAAGGCAAAATCGGCGCCGAGTTTATTGATCTCCTCACCGCTTATTAATGAGCGATTTAACGCCTCTCCGTCTATAACATCCTGACGCCGTTTATCCCTAACGTAAAGCAACCGGAACTCTTCCAGAATCCCGCGCAAAATATCTTCTTTCGTGATGATTCCTACCAACCGTTTTTGGTTATCCACGACGGGAAATCGACCAAAACCGGTTCTGGTGAATTTGTCGAATATCTGCGGCAGATTCTCGTCCGGGCTTACGACGATCAAGTTTTTTGTCATCGTCTTGTAGATCGGGTCGTGAATGGTGTGCCTTTCCAAGGCTTTGATGATGTCTTCGATACTGACCAACCCCACCAGGATGTCGTTTTCGACAACCGGCAGCCCGGATATCTTTTTCAGTCGCATCAATTCTTTCGCTTGTTCCATCGTCCTATCGGGGCTGATCGATATGACGTTCGGCGCCATGATATCTTTAGCCACCAAATCCTTGAACAACATTTGCATCTGGTCTATCAGTTTATCGACAGTCGGTTTCATAGAGCCCCCCTTTGCAGCTAAAACGCGCGAATATCCTTCAGATTATTCGTGTAAAGCACCCCGCAGGCGGTGTACATCGGCAGCGGAGAATGCAAAAGAGGAATACCGAACATTTTTGCCGCTTGGATGGTTTCTTCTGGAATCTGCTTCTTTCTGACAATGACGACCGTAGAAATCCCGACGATGCTGGCCGTCCTCACCACCTGTGGCGTATTCAACCCGGTGATCAGAAGCATCCCCGGTTTCGCGAAGGCCAAGACGTCACTCATCATATCTGCGGCGCCCACCCGATCGATTTCGAGATCGTTTAATTTCTCTTCTCCGGAGCAAACTTTCGCTTCTAATATTTTAGTAATTTCAACTAATTTCATCTCTATCACACTCCCTCTGGAGAAGTCCCAATAATCGACCGGCGTATTTATGCTTCATAAACGCGCTGAAGGTCCAAGGGCACCGTTCGTTGAAAATCCCCGCAACCGCCTGAGCGTACTGTTGAATCTCCCATTGCGCATGCGTGTCGGCGCGCAGCGAGAGAAAGTTCATGACTGATCGCGCATTGACCGTCCAATACCACTGGGTGTAAAGGTTTAACGGCAAGACGATCCGCGCGAGTTCCCTGGCGACACCTAAAGACAATAATCTTTGGTACCGCTCATAGGCTTGCCGAGAGTTTTCCTCTACGATCTCCCGTAATAACCCGTCCGTCTCCGGCGCTTCTTGAAATAAACTCGCCTGACGATCGAGCGTATCCTGACTTCTGCTGTTTCGCGGAACATAAAATTCCTCTACTACTTCACTGTACCGCGCGCTGATTTCATTAAAACTGCCGATGCGATGCCGAAACCACTGCCTGGCGACGAAGAGCGGCGCTTTTATCCGGAACGTAAAGACGATGTGTTCAAACGGGCTTTCGTGACCGTTTTCTATCAAGTAATCGATCAAGGCGCGATCACGATCGACGTTTTTCAACCCCTGTTGGAAAGAAACCCGAGCGGCTTCTACAGCGCGATTGTCGTTTCCGACCAGGTCAACCTCCTGAACGAACCCTTTATCTAAAACAACGTGCACCAAACGATTGTTTTCCGTAACGCTCATCCTTTCGGTTACGGTCACCCAGAATACCGGGAGATCGAAACCTCGTATTCCGACTCGAAAGTCTTTTTACAACTCTATTTTACCAAAAAAACCGCCAGAAAGTTCATAAACAGATAAAGCATTGTTCTTCCCGTCGCCCAATTTGGGAAGCGCTTCCTACGCGCTTATCCCTTAAGACGCCGATTTTCTCTATAACCATTGACGATGAAGAGGAGGCGATTATTGCCCGGGGGAATGGGGTGTCTATTCTTTGCCTTTCGGCAGAAGGCTCCCGAAAATGCCATTCTTGGAAAGACCTGTTTTCGATCCCCGATTGTGATAAAATTGTCTTAATCCCAATTTTCGAAACGATTTCTGGAGGCCCTATGATCAAAAAAACCGTGCTATCGATCGGGTTTTGCATTCCGATACTTTTCGTCGTTGCCCTCGCACTTCTCACCGTTTCTTGCCTTCGGATTACGATACCGATCACTTGGGAGCCTCCCCGAATCGTCGACCCATTTCCGACGAACGGAAGCCTCGACCAACCTTTCGAGTTAGTATTGCGATGGTCAGCCATTGCGGGCAATCCCCGCGAGGCACCCCTTCCTTCTGCGACCGTCACACATTATTGCCTGCGTCTCTTCTCCGAAAACGGAAGCGCAACCGAGCGAACGGTCATCCTTCGAGAGCCAGAATATGCGATCGCGGATTTAAAAGACGATACTCGCTATCTCTGGACCGTTACAGCCTATCAAAGCGACGGTCAATATGCGGTTAGTCCCGGATGGACGTTTCACACGAAAAAGAGGGAATACGCCGGGCCGCAAATCTCATTGACTTTCCCCGAAAACAAAGCGACAGATCAAGCGACAGATCTCGTCCTGACCTGGGAGGCAACCCCGGGCGAAGCCTTGGAGACACCCGCTCGCTTTATCGGGATAACCGAGTACCGACTCTTTATAACCAAAGAAGGCGGGGAGGAACCGATCCCCGAATCTGTGAATCTCCCATTCTTTCGAAAAAGCGGTTTGGATTACGGGGCGACCTATCGTTGGTATGTCGTTGCGCAACAATCCGACGGGAAAACGGCGACGAGTACGGAATGGGAATTTCAAACCTCTCCGAGAAGATATGCGGAACCATCCCTCGCTTTATCAGGGCCTGAAGAGGGTCAAACGAATATGGATACCCGCGTTAAGTTCTCTTGGGAAGGAAGGCCCGGGGATCAGCTGAATCAAGGGAACCGTGGCGGTTTATCCCTCGAATATGACCTCTTTATTCAACGGGATGACCTGCCTTACGACCCTCCGTTCCATACCGCGAGATGCGAAAAAACGATTGCCTCTCTTCTTTACGGAACGGCTTACCGCTGGAAGGTCGTTGCCTATCAATCGGACGGACAGACCGCCGAAAGCGAAGAGCGGGGTTTTCGGACAAAGGAGGCAACCTACGCGCCTCCGCTACTGGCTTTATGCTACCCCGAAAACGATCTAACGGATAGCGCGACAGCGATGACGCTCAGTTGGTTAGCCACACCGGGACATCAAACAAACCATGCGCCCCGCGACGCCATTATCACCCGCTATGACCTCACCTTTTGCAAACAGGGGGATAGTCAAACCACTCCGATCCCGCTTACCGAAAACGATTATGCGGTTTGTGACTTGGAGTATAACCAGCGGTACCGTTGGAAGGTCGTTGCCTATCAGTCGGACGGACAGACCGCCGAAAGCGAGGAGCGCTTCTTCACAACCCAAAAAGAAACCTTTTTTCCGCCTGAGATCCGATTGACGTATCCCCTAAACGAGGGGACGGATTTGGCGACAACAGTTCTATTAAGTTGGGAAGCCACGCCCGGGGCGCATTCGAACGTCGCCGTCAGAGAACACCCGGAGCTGCCCGGATTTCGTGTTTTTATAACAGAAGAAGGGACCTCTTTCGGCGCGCCGGAATTCATCGATAACCCCGAAGTTCGCGA
>CAZMHO010000113.1:7247-8378 GCA_964566085.1 uncultured Thermotogaceae bacterium
TTTCGGGGTTAGACCGTGACGCGCTGTATCGTTGGACTGTTGAAGTCCTCCAATCCGACGGGCAATCGGCTTCTCCGTCCACGAACCAGTTTCGGACGATGCCGCCTCCGATTGCGCTCTATGAGCAGAGCGGCGCACTGCTCGCTCATTACGATAAGTTGAGCCAAGCGGTAACCGAGTCGCCAAATCAAGGATTGATCGTCGTTCGAGGGGGAACGATTCTGGACAATGAAGAAACCGAGATAGAGATCGACGGGAAGGAAATAACGATCACAGGCCAATTGGGTAGCAACTTTACGATCGATATGGCGGAAAGAGATCGCATCTTCCATATCACGGGCGGCGCTTCGGTTACCTTGGAGAACATTGACTTGACCGGAGGCAGCAAATCCAATAGCAACAAGGGGGGGGGCGCCATCTATCTTTCCAGCAGCGCTACCCAATTAACGATCCGCCGGTCGAGAATCGTTGGGAATAGGGCGGCCGAAGAAGGCGGCGGGATTTATATGTTTTCTGGATTCCTATCAATTTATGATAGTTTGATTCAGAATAATATAGCCGGAACGACGGGAGGAGGAATCGATGCCCGGGGCGGGGTTCTCCTAATCCATAATTCTGAAATTTCGCGCAACTGCGCCGGAACTTCCGGAGGAGGTTTGTATTTGACAAATGCTGCGACAATGACAAGTTGCGCCGTTTCCGAAAACGCCGCAACACGATACGGAGGAGGGGTATTCCTTTCTATCGGGCAGCTCACGGCCGAAGACACATCGATCCTAAGTAACAGTTGCGTTGATATGGGCAATTTCGGAGAAGGCGGCGGAATCTTTGTTTACAATAACGGCGCCTTATGCGCCGAAAATCTTTTGATCGACGGGAACACCGCCAAGAAAAACGGGGGCGGAATCGTTTTAAACCAAGGATCGATAGCGGCGAACCATTTGACCGTATCCAACAATACGGCTTCTACCGGCGAAGGGGGTGGGATTTTCCGAAACCCTTCGGGCGGGATTTTGACCACAAACGGGTCTCTTTGGGAACAAGCCGGGAACCGTCGATTAGAATTTTCCGTGTCCCCTGAAGGCGAGGTGCGGGCCGACGGAACACGTCAAGCCGAAGATCCCGTGCAAA
>CAZMHO010000114.1:0-761 GCA_964566085.1 uncultured Thermotogaceae bacterium
GAAAGTAACGGGTTTCGAACGGCGAAATCGAAATTTGTCAAGCATACCATGATCATCGAAGGTTATTGCCATAACAATCGCGTGCAACGATTCCAGCCGTGGTTAGGAGAGCGTTTCTCTTTCCTGTACGATACCATTATGAACCGTTCTGTTTTCCCTAAGAAATTTGCGGCAGACAGGCAAAAACACGACCGAATTCTCCGAGAAGAACTAAAGGGTTTTCAGAAGGCGCGGGTTCTTGAATTGGGTACGGGAACCGGCAGCGCGACGCGTTTTCTCGGCAACGATAATCGGTATACGGGGACAGATATCAGCCCCGGTTTAATGAAGAGAGCATCGAAACGTTTCATTGAATCGGGTTTTCAAGATCCGGAGTTTTACATGGTCAGGGCGAATGAATTGCCTTTCGAAAACGGGTCTTTTGACCTTTGCTTTTGTATTCTGTCTTTGAATTTTCTTGGTGAGACTGAGGCGGTTTCGAAGGAGATCAATCGGGTGCTAACGATCGGAGGCGCTTTCGTTTGTACTGTACCCGTTTCCGAAAAAAACAAGAATCAAAGCAGGATCAGAGGGGTTTTACACACGGAGACTGAGCTGGAGGAGATATTCCGCGGGCGCGGTTTCGAGTATGCGCCTTTCCGTCAGGAAAACGGCGCGCTTTTGTATTTTGAAGCGTTTAGACGCCAGTAAATCGAGAGCGGACGCTTATACCCGGACCCGAGCGCTTCCGAAAGAAAACGCATCTCAGAACGTTTCAAATG
>CAZMHO010000114.1:771-2589 GCA_964566085.1 uncultured Thermotogaceae bacterium
AAGCGATGGATCGCGGTTGACTCTCTCTGCCAGAGCATAGGCGTTTAATACTTTCGTGGGTATTACGGAAGTGTGTATATGAAAAAGGAGCTCACGCGGACTGTTGAAGGGTTCGAACGGGAAACCGGGACAGACTGAGCTGTTGGCTTAAGTGATTGAGGCAAGACGAAAAAGAGGTAAGAAAAACGAATGTTTTCGGTATCCCGCGTCTCTGTTTTGCAAGGGAGAGAAAAGAATGCAAGGGGAGATATTCTTTTTTTCGGGTACGGGCAATTCCTATGCGATCGCGAAAGAGTTGGCTTCCGTTTTAGACTGTCGGTTGGTTTCGATCGATGATGCGGTTTTTGAAAAGCGCTTGTCCGCCGAAGGGGTGTTCGGACTCGTATTTCCGGTATATCACGCCAGCTATGGCGGGAGCGGTATCCCTTTCATCGTCCGGGATTTTCTCGCGACTATCGAGGATTTACACCAAAGGACGGTTTTCGTTGTCTGTACCCATAGCGGAGTCCCCGGGTACACGATAGAAAATGTCAAAACCGCGATAGAAGTGAAAAACGGAAAACTCTTGGTTGGGCTAACTGTTAAAATGACGACTCCTTTTTCCACTTTCGAGAAAGTCGCCCATATGATTAACGGAAGACCCCTCGTTACGAGCGCGGAAAAAGAAAAACGCAAGCGCTCCACGCTTTATGCGCGATGGGATCGGCAGAAGGCAGCGATTTTCGAACATCTGCGGACCCACACGGTGAAAATCGAAAAAACTTCCGGTGTGAAGCGCGCCCTTTTGAAACTCCTGTTCTTCTCGCAAAAAGGGATCGTGCGGAAGCGGTTTCAACGGTTGTCACATTTACGTGCGGAAGATTTGGAAACGTTGTTAAAGTGCTCCGATACCAGTTTTAAAGTGACCGAAAGCTGTAACGGATGCGGGATTTGCGCGAAGGTATGCCCGGTAACGAACATTACCCTCGAAAAGATTCCGAAATGGCACCATCGATGTGAGCTCTGTTTCGCTTGTTTTCAGTGGTGTCCGCAGCGTGCGATTGCCGGGGAAATCGTCGAATTCGAGAAACGATATCATCATTCCGATATCATTCTAAACGATATGATAGAAAAAAGGAGTCGGTAACCCCCGCCATACTGATCAAACGGATATGATCGGGGAAGTCATTCGGTACAGACTGAGATTCGCGTCAATAGGGGTGAAAAAGTGAGGGTTCAAAACATCGACGAAGGTATCCTGCAATTCCAGTTCGATCCTGAAGATGGCAATCATTACGGTTATAACATCTATGCGATACGCGACGGTGAGAAAGCCCTTTTGATAGATGCCGCGTTTGAAAGGCATTGTCAGGAAGCGGATGCGTATTTACGAGAAAGAGGGATTATCATCGATACGGTAATCCTATCCCACTTTCACCATGATCATATGGATGGGATACGGGTACTGAAAGGGGTTCGGAAGATAGGGAGCGAAGATTACCATATGACTTTATCCAAATACTCCGAACTTACGGATGCGGACGTATTCACTCCGGACACCTTGGTCGAGCGAAACAAGTCTCTGGCGTACGGAGAGCATCGCCTGGTATTATCCAAAACCGACGGGCATACGCCGTGTACGATTTTCACCGAAATCGACGGAAAATTTCTTCACGTATCCGATGAGATTATTCTCTCGAACAAAGGTGAGCCTTTGTTACCCTTTGTCGGACTCCAAAGCAATCGAAAAGGCGTCCAGTCGCTCGAAAGGATAAGATCGTCCGGTTTACCGATTTTGCCTGGACATGGGTCTCCGTTCAGGGATAAAACGGCTATTCA
>CAZMHO010000114.1:2639-8331 GCA_964566085.1 uncultured Thermotogaceae bacterium
CCGTTACCTCGACAACGTATTTGCGAGTTCGGGGAACATCAGTTATCAAGACGCCATCGAAAATTCATGTGAGTTTTTACACCACGAATGGCATCGGTATAATTGCATGCGCTATTAACCGATAGAACATATCAGAAGAGATCGGCAGATGGCAAAGGTCCGGAAAGGGTTTCCTAAAACCACTACGCTAGGAAACGCTTAGAAGCGACAAATAATAAAGAGTGGCGAAAAAGAAATGATTTTTCAGTAGGAGTAAAGATACTCCTTTGGAACAGGAGATTACGTATCGGTGAACTGTTCTTTTATCTCTAAAAGGGTCGGCAGCGTTTGGAGGAAAACCTCTACGATTTTTCGGTCGAAGTGGCGATTTTGTTGCTCGCGCAGGTATTCCACGGCTCGTTCAACAGGCCATCCTTCTTTGTATGGCCGCCTGCTTGTCAAAGCGTCGAAGACATCGGCTACTGCGGTGATACGGGCGAAAAGGTGAATGCCTTCGCCGAAAAGATGGTTGGGGTAGCCGCTCCCGTCCCACCGCTCATGGTGTTGCAGGGCGATGATCTTGGCCGCTTGCAATAATGGCGCTTTCGATTCCCCCAAAATATCCGCGCCGATCTCGGGATGCTTGACGACCAACGCCCATTCTTCGGCGCTCAGCTTTCCTGGCTTCTTGAGGACTTCATCGGGGATCCCGATCTTTCCGATATCGTGCATGGGCGAAGCCTGCAGTACCAAATCTGCCTGATTTTCTTCCAATCCGAGGCCTTTGGCGATAACAAACGCGTACTTGCTGATTCTTTCTATGTGCAGACCGGTGTCGTTGTCTTTGTACTCGGCAGCGCGCCCTAGTTTCTTAATAATCTCCAGGCGAGTTTGGTAGATTTCCCGGGTTTGGTCCTGCACTTGATGTTCTAATGCTTTTTTTTGATCTGAAAGCGCGATATGGGTTCGGATTCTGGCTTTGGTTACCGCCGGACGAATCGGTTTGTTGATATAGTCCGCCGCGCCGACTTCAAAGCCTTTCACTTCATCGATCTCCTGATCTTTCGCCGTGATGAAGATGACCGGAATCTGGTGGGTGAGCGGGTTTTTCTTCAATAAGGAGCAAACCTCATAACCATCCATCTCGGGCATCATGATGTCCAGCAATATGATATCGGGCATCGTCTTTTCCGCTACTTTGAGGGCCATCTGCCCACTTGTGGCTACTTTTACGGCGTAGTCATTCTTCAAAACCCCGTTCAATACGTCTATATTTTCCACGGCATCATCAACCACCAGCACGGTATTCACCGCATCCCCTCCCCTTCTCCTTCTGTACCGCGCGTTACACCCGTTTATACACGGCTTTCGTTAAACAACTCGAAACCTCACCCACGGCTTGACGGCTGAGGCGCCGCCCGTAACGAAAACGGGTTCCCGATCCGATGGTGTCGGGAATCGTACGGATACTCGGTTATTCGAGCTCTTTCCCTTCCGTTTCCATTTGCGAAAGAACCGATCGGCAGATTTCCGACGCTTTATCGAAATCGTATTTTTTTAAGGCGTTTTCCAAAAGTTGAGCCTTTTCACCCCAAGGCGGACTTTCCAACCAAATTATCATTTCGGAATAGATGTCCTCTGCGCGCGCGTCATAGTTTTCCAACGCCGAGATCAGCGCATTCAACTGCTCGCGCCTCTCTTCCAGAGGGGGAAGGTTCCTTATTTTTTTCGGGGTTTCTTCTTCCTCTTGCCGAGACAAGAACTCCCGAATCTCCCTTCGGGTTGCTTCCAAGGCCTCGATCAGCTGAGCGCCGTGTCCTTCTTCGGAAACGCTTTCTTCTCTCAGCGCTGATTCTGAGCGCTCTGTAAGTTTGTGAACCCTCTGCGCCCCTATTTGGGCTGAGACGCCTTTGAGGGTATGCAGCATTCGCTCTGCGGTTTCGTGGTCTTTCCTTTTAAGGCATCTCTCGAATTCTTCCCCGAAACCTTCGTAATTTTGTAGGAATTTGCTCAAAATTTCTCGTAATAATCGAGAGTTCCCGGATAGTCCCGAAAGCGCCCGATCGACGTGAATCGATGGGAGCATCCTCCTCATTAGCTCTATCGGGTTTTCTTTGGCGTCAGGATTTCCGGTTGCTCGCGAAGAAAATTCCTTAACCGTGAACCAGTCTCTTTGCCTTTCGGGGATCCATCGCTTCAGGGTGTGGAAGAGCGTGGTTGGGTCAATGGGTTTGGGGATGGAATCATTCATTCCCGATTCCTTCGCCCGCTGCAAAGTCTGGGAAAGCACGTCCGCGCTCAGAGCTATGATCGGCACTTCCTTGCGTACGGACGGATCGGCGCGGATTCGAAGAGTGGCGCCAAAACCGTCCAGCTCCGGCATCTGGAGGTCCATCAGGATAAGGTCGTAAACGCGGGCGCGAGCCATTTCACAGGCAATGAGCCCGTTTTCGGCGCTATCCACCCAAAACCCCTCCGCTTCCAGTATCTCTCTGGCCACCTGCCGATTGATCTCGTTGTCTTCAACCAACAGAATCTTAGCTCCCCGGACCGTATCCAATTCGATGTCAAGAGACTGAGAAACGTCAGGCTTTCTCTGCATTATGCCAAAAAGGCTCATGATCGAATCCAGCAATGCGGAGGGGCGAATCGGTTTGGTAAGGATGGAGATAGACTCTTCCTCCGTGAGAGATTTCAGGACTTCATCTTTGTCGAAAGCGGTGATGAAAATGATTTTCGGCAGACTCTTCCCACGAAGTTTCTCCCTTATTCTCTTCCAGGTTTCGATACCGTCAATCCCGGGAAGCTTCCAATCCATCAGGACTAAACCAAAGGATTCATCAGCGGCCAAAACCGCTTCTTCCCCCGAAGAAACCGATAGAGTTTCCAACCTTAGGTCGACGGCATATTCGCAAATCACCTGCCGGGTTGCCGCGTGATCCTCTACGACGAGCGCTTTTAACCCTCGGATCGAATTCACTGCTTCTCCTACCGTTGAAGGGAGTTGCTTTCCAATCCCAAAGACGGTTTCAAAGGAGAACAGACTGCCTATCCCCGCTTCGCTTTGCGCTCGAAGAGTCCCCCCCATCAGTTCGACCAAGTTCTTCGAGATCATCAACCCCAAACCGGTGCCCCCGAAACGCCGAGTGGTCGACGCGTCGGCTTGGGAGAAAGCGGAGAACAAACGGCTAATCTGTTCCGATGTCATACCGATGCCGGTATCGCGCACCGCGAACGCCAATCGCGCCTCCGTTTCCGTACGGGAAATCAATGAAACCGTTAGTACGACTTCCCCTTTTTCGGTGAATTTGATGGCGTTGGCGCAAAGATTGATCAAGACTTGCCCTAAGCGCAACGAATCGCCGAGCAGAGAAGGAGGAACCTGCGGGGATTTGCTTAAAACGAGTTCAATGCCCTTATCCTGGGCTTTTTCTCCTAACATATTGGAGAGATAGTCGAGCGTGTCATCAAGGGAAAAATCTGCAGTTTCCAAAACCATCTTGCCCGACTCGATCTTCGATGTATCCAAAATGTCATTCAAAATCCCCATCAGGTTTTTCGCGGCATTGGCGACCTTATCCACGTAATCCTTCTGCTTCCCGCTCAAGGGTGTTTTTCCCAAAAGGTCGTTCAAACCGATGATGGCGTTCATCGGCGTGCGGATCTCATGACTCATATTGGCTAGAAAGTCGCTTTTGGCTTGAGCCGCAAGCTCCGCCAGTTTTCGATGTCGGTCCGCCTCTTCTTTCGCTTCCCGCATCTCCCGCTCTGCGGCTGTCTTTTCCAGCAGCAACTCTCCTAAGCGCTTTCGATTGGCGTAGTCCGTTCGGTATCGATGAAAAGCCAGCAGATTGATCGCGCCAACGGAAAAGGTTAACAGGATCGCGTTCGACAAAAGGGGAATCAGGATCTGAATCTCACCGATGAACCGCAAGGCGATAGCGATAAAAGTGAGATAGGACAGAGTGTAGAGGAGAATCGATTCCATCGGGTAGAAGATTTTCATGATTAACGTCCCGATGATGAAGGTGAAATAGGTGAGAGGAGTCGGGTTGCCTCTTTGAAAAGCCATTATCGAGAGCGTTTGGGAAATCCACAGACACAGGTAAGGAAACAGGATCGCGAAATATTTAACCGCGTTTTTCTTGAAAAAAACGCGATACATTACCAGAAAAGCCAATACCAGTAACGCATTGACTAACAAAAAACCGAACTCATCCTCCGTATGAATAACCGAAAACTGAAATAGGAAGTATAGCCCTCCTTCAATCAATCCGAGAAGGAATGCAAGAACGAGAATGGTTTTTTGGCTTCGGCGTATGATCTCCTGCTCCACCGCTATTTTGTCTGCCGGATTAGGAATCGGATGAAACAGAAACTGAATGACCTTCTTCAATTCTATGAACCTCCCCGCGAAGTTCGCAAAGTAAGGGATGTGCCGCTCAAAGGTGAGAGTATGTATAAGAGAGAGTGTACCACAAACAGGGTCTGATGAGGAACTCTCCCCCTGATAGAAATTGTCTATTGATAGACAAGGAAGACCGCTTCAAGTTACGGGCACTCCCCAAAACCCTTGGTCGACCCCCGATAATGAGACAAAAGATAGGGAACACTTAGTAAGGGCTTACTGAAATACTCACGAAACTAAATGCACGTAAGCAATATCAAAGTCTCCTCACGGTTTACGCCTCACTGAACCTGTGGGGAGGGAGCGTGGAAGAGATACGGCTACACCGAATCGATGAGAAAAGGAATATGAAACGGTTCTAAATCCTCCGAATAGACTGGCAGACGCCCTTGTTCGGCGGGAAGACGCTATGCTTACCTGATGAAACAGTTTTGGATGCCGCAGTAGCGACTCTCCAGAAAAAAAGAGCCGGGCGGGCGTATCTTGTCGAAGAACCCACTGTTATAGAAAGTGTTGCCGTGTTAAAAAGTAGCACACAAGAAAAAACTCCCTCTGTTGGCGTTTCTGTTACAGCGGAAAAAACGGTTCTAAACCAGCACGTGTGTTATACTATCCACATCGTGTGTAAAAAGGAGGCGATCATGCCACAGGAAGTTAAGGAACGTCATAATATCATGATACCTTCCGACCTATGGAACCTCGTTAAGGAGTTAGGACGCATCCACGGGAAGAGCGCCAGCGAAATCATTGAGGATAGCGTTAAATCGCATATCAAAAACAGTGGGTTTTCCAGAGCGTTTTTCAGACTCATGGCCGCCCCTGAATGCTCTCCGGAGGAAAATGAGGCACTGACAAAAGCGCTGGATTCTCTTACCACAGAAGAAACACAACCCTGTGGGACGATTGAGTTATAGCGTACGGTTAAATCGACGCTCGGAAAAGATATATAAAGCGCTTTCTCCTCGAGTTCAGGATCAGTTGAAAAAGAGTCTGAAAGCCTTGATGGCTTATTTAGAAGACATTGGCCCTATGCCGGATATCCGGAAGTTGAAGGGTAAATATACAGATGTTTTTCGTTTGAGGTCCGGGGACTATCGCGTGTTATTCCGTTTGTTCTCTGAAGGTATAGAAATTGTGGAGATTATCGATATTATCACCCGACAGGAAGGTTATTAGAGATGGAACATCAGAAAGAACTTGTTCAGTAGGGTATCGTGGACGGGGGTTGTAACGTTTTCTGTGTCATTTCGTAAGTTTTAGGATACTAACTTCTTCCAGTCACTGCTTTTGTCCTCGAAATAGATC
>CAZMHO010000115.1:0-8142 GCA_964566085.1 uncultured Thermotogaceae bacterium
CTTGCGTGATAGATCCCGTGTAGGACGTCCCACTGCCTGTCGCTTCATTGGTTAGCCGCTCGGAGGTCGGACTTTCAGAAGAAACTGTCCGTGTCGCCCGTGGGGAGAAGGTTTCTTCGACAGAAGGCCCGCCATTGACTCCCGTCTTCCACGTCTCGATATCGATACCGGTCGTCGTGGCACCCACGGGCAGGGAGACGGTCGTCGCTTGGGCGTAAGTTTGAGTTCCGATCGTCGAAAACTCGAAGAAGCGTAATGGCCCCGATAGGGCTTCGGTGCCGGTGGATACTAAGTCAGGATACTCGTAGCTCCATTCTCGGTACAGATCATCCCGGTACTCCGGAACGATCACCTCTTCGATACCTTCCTCCAGAAATTGCCGAACATACTGCAAGGTGTCTTTCTGAACATAACTCTCATAAAAAGAATAATCGAAGACTTTCCCGAATACATTTTGCAGAGCGCTCGGGTTTTCAATCGTCGGCAACAGCGCGCTGTAGATAGAGACAACGCCATCTCCTTTCATGGCCGTCAACTCCGGATAGAACTTCGCGAGCTGGGACCTCTCAATGTCCGCCCTGAAACCGGGAGAACCCCCTCCGATAAAGGCATACTCGACATCCGGCCTGATGGAATCGCTGAGTTCTTCGACAATCTTGCTATCTGGCAATATCTCGGTCGCGTACGCATTCACTTTTTCCAGATAGCTGAGGTTGTTTCTTTCGATAAAACGGATCGTATCTTGTTCCAAACCATAGAGTTCGGCTAAGACAGTTTTTTCCTTGCCATAAAGAAGACTTAGAAAAGACGGGTTAACGATGTTGGTACCGCCGTTCGGCGTACTGATCAGGACGACCTTTCTCACATTGTCGACCGCGAATTTTTCGATTGCGTAGCGCACAACGAGTCCGCCAACACCATGCGCGATGATGTCCATCGGCTTGCCATAGCTTTGCAAAGCTTGCGCTAACTTTGTCGCTTCAAAGACGATGTAGCTGGTCCGCAGCGTTTTCTCAAAAAAACTGGTGGCTTCGCTGACGTAGTCCAGCGACCGGGTCTCTACCAAGGGATAGCTATAGATCCAGATCGTGCGGTCAGGAAAGGCGACTTCCCAAATATTGTTACCTTGTGGATTGACGTTCGAGATCGTGTTCGGTAGAAAACCCATAAAGTTCCGATCTACACCGGGAACGATCAGTAGGTGCGGTTTCAGCGTTTCGGGCTTCTCTATCTTCTTCTGAAGCCCCCATTCTACCTTTTCGGGGTTCGAAACCCGTATCCCGATAACGGAGCCATGATAGGAACGCGCTTCGACAACTACCGTCTCCCCGATCTTTTTAACTTCCGCCCCCGAAAAGGGTTTGGCGATCGGGTTCTTTGGATCGTCGATATAATAGATATCGATATTGTTGAAAGCCGGTCCAAAATAGAACTCAGAAGGGAAGGTGTACCGGAAGAGCATTGGTACCAACGCGAGATCGTCTCTACCGTCAACCGGCGAGAGCTCGTAAATATTACCGGTAAATCGGCTTAAGGATTTTAGCTCAAAGAACGGATCTCCGGCTTTAATCATACGGACTCGAAAATCTTTCGTGTAAGGAAAGGCGTTGGGCGGGATGACGATGCTTAGGTCCGAAATTTCCGCTACCGTTTGAGATTGAGCGGTCGATCGCGTGGCGCTGGCAGTGTCTTTGCCCCCAAACGAGAGAAATACGAAGAGCGCGATCAGAACCAACAACCCTATGAGAATGACGATGGTCAGCAGGCGGTGAGACAGGAGAAAATCGATCGGCCGTTTGATCATTTCCGGCAACTTGAATTTGCCGTTAACCGCGTTTTCTTTGGGTTTCTTCGGCTCTTTCGGTTTTTTCTGCGTTATTTCCTTCGGCGCTTTTTTCGGTTTCTTCTGCCTATCTTCGTTTGCCACGGATATTGCTCCTTAAAATCGAGAGGAAACTATCCTGGTTGTCTTTCTCGGCGTGCTACTGCCTCATAATAAGTTCTCGGCTTTCATTCAAGAAGCGTCCAAGCGGATTCCCATCCGAGGGGCCGATAAAACGGCCGATTTCTGCGACCGCTTCCTGCCATAGACGGTCGGCGTCGGCTTTTGCGTCTTGAACCGTTTGGAGGCGGAGTATCGTTTGCTTTCCTGACTTCATGTCTTTCTGGGGCGTTTTTCCCAGCTCTTCGAAACGCCCGGTCTCATCTTTGATATCGTCGTAAATCTGAAAAGCCAAACCGATCTTCGAGGCGCTATCGCTTAACGATTCCAAAGACTCCGGTCGCACTCTCTTCGCGATCGCGGGCGCGATGATAGCGAAACGGATCAACCCTCCTGTTTTAAGGAGATACATCTGCGTTAACTCCTCTTTTGAAAGCGATAACCCCGTTCTTTCGTAATAGATGTCATAAGCCTCCCCTTTGGCTAAGTCCATCGCGGTAGTTAAAAAGACTTCAACTAAGCGGTTGTTTTCGAAAGGGAGCAGGGTTTTCACCGCCAAAAAAAACAATTCGTCGGCGCATACAACCGCTAATCCTTGATTATACCGCTTGTGGGTCGCCAAACGCCCTCTCCGGTAATCGTCATTGTCGATTTCCGGGAGATCGTCGTGTATGAGAGAAGCCGTGTGTAAAATCTCTGTAGCGACTCCCATACGGTACGCTTCTGCCTCGCTGATTCCGAACACTTCGGCGCTATAATAACATAACCTGGGACGAAAACGTTTCCCGCCGGAAAAAAACGGATAACGGATAATCTCTTCCCAAAAAGGCTCTCTCTTTGCCAGAAGAAGGGTTTCCAAAAGGGTTTCTTCAAATCGATCGTTTTCGAATGGCGTTTTATTGACCTCCTCGATAACCTGACGGCCCCGTGTTCCGCATTCCGGAAAACTGCAGCGGATGATCGGGTTGGATCACGCGGATCGCCAGCTCGTTCATTGTAATGAGGTGTATCCGTTTCTGTTCCCGCATGTATAAAAACCCTTTGTACACAATCCCTTCTGGCGTGCACAAGAGGTATATTAGATGCGTCTGCAACTCCAAAGACACCATTTCCAACAATACTTGCGGAACGGCGAACTCTCTTCTTCCATAGTCATAGACGCAAAGAAACTGCAACCCGGTTTCCTTTAAGCAGGCATATCTACTGGTATGGTATATCTCGTCGCGCCGAAACAACCCGAGGGAAAAGTCTTTTGCCGAAAAAACGCGCTCGGCGCTCTCGTCTTTACGACTACGCCAGAAGAGAATCCGCCCGTTTGGGTCGACGATAACCGGCAACCCCCGATAGAAGATGAAGTTATAGTGACCCGGATAGAGACGCTCAAAATCATCGTAGTCCTGCGAGGTGTCGATAAAGAAGAAAGGAAACGATGATTGGGCCAACGGTGACCGCGATCCAATGAAAACTTGCTGCTCCATAGGCTCCCTTCTGTGGATGCCTTCACCCTGCTTTCTATTTGATATTCATTCCGAGAAGTATCAAGACAGCCCCTGCGCTTGGCCACCCTGCGGCTGACCAAGCAGTAATTCCAGAAATTGATTCTTGATATACCCGACAAGATAGAGCGACCCGGCAGATAAAATCGGTTTTTCTTTGCCGGAAAGCTCCAACGCTCTCATACACGCTTCACGATGGTCTTTGATGAGTTCGATCCGAATGCCTGAAAGCGCTTCCCTGCGGCTAGCCAATCGGAACGCCTCCACAACATCGTCTATCTGTACCCGTTCTCCTGCTTTCGGTTCTGTTACGATCACGTGCGAGAGGATCGGTGCGATCAACGCGATCATCTTCGGATAGTCTTTATCTGCCAAGATACCCGTCACGAAGATCGCTTTTTTATCTCCATAGTAATCTTTCCAAGCCTTGACAAGGATTTCAAACGCCGGAGGATTGTGGCCGCCATCGATAATGATTTCGGGGGTGGTCGATATCCGCTCGAAGCGCCCGGGCCAGGTTATTTTCCGCAAAACCGACCGGACTGTTTCCTCCTGATACACAATACCCGCGCGATCACAAAGCCGGCGGAAGGCGCAGATCGCCGTCGCCGCATTCAGGAACTGATGGCGTCCGTTGAGTCTCAACGAAATCTCTTTGAGCGAATACCCCGGTTCCGAATAGTCGAAACGATTATTGTCCACCGCGCATTCTATCGGATAAAAGGAGTACCCTTCGCCGACAAAAAAGGCCGGGCTTCCCATCCGCCTTGCTCTATGACGAATCACCGCCGCCGCTTCCGCTCGGATCGCGCCACATACGACCGGAATGTTCTTCTTGATAATCCCAGCCTTTTCCCCCGCTATTTTCGCCAGCGTGTTTCCCAAAGATTTCATGTGGTCGAATCCGATACTGGTGATTGCGCAAACTTCCGGCCGCAGAATATTAGAAGCGTCCAACCGCCCGCCCATCCCTACCGCTATCGACGCGAAATCCGCTTTCTCTTCCATAAAGTACTGAAACGCCATGATCGTGACGATTTCGAAGAAACTGGGTTTCATCTTCTGGTCCATCTGATCCATCTGTGCGATAACCGGATAGACCGCATTGAGAACACGCAACAAATGCTCGTCAGAAATCGGTTCGTCGTTTAGGGTTATTCTTTCGCTGAAGTTTACCAGATGCGGGGAGTAGTTCGCCCCGACCGTGTAACCCATCTGTGTTAGGAAGGCGGAGATCATTCGAGTTACGGAACCTTTTCCGTTAGTCCCCGCGATATGCACGGAACGAAAAGTCTTTTCCGGGTATCCCAGCCGCCTTGACAAACTAAAGATGCGCTCAAGCCCGAGTTTTATCTGTTGGTGCGGGCGCGACTCGTATAAAAACTTATAGACTTCGTCCATCGTTTTAAACACCGGTTCCATTTTTCGTCTTCTGACCCCCTAATTGATACACGTACACGATTACCTGAGCCACCGCTTTATATAAATGGGGAGGAATTTCGGAGTAATAGTCCAGCTCCAGCAATTGCTCGACCAACCCGCTATCACTATAGATAGGGATGTCGTACTCTAAAGCCAGCTCAACAATGCGTTTCGCGATTTCGCCTTTAGCCTGCGCAATGATACGCGGTACGGAGTCCGTCTCTTCGTCGAATCGTAAAGCGACAGCGCGCGTAACTTGGTCCGGCGGCGTTTGATAGACCGGACCTTTTTTCTTCTTCAACGGATTGTCAGGCAAAGCGCGAAAAGCCCCTTTCCGTTCCTGAGATCATCTTCGTTCTTTGCGCGACGACTTTACCTTTTTCGAGCAGTGACTTTATCTGGAATAACCGGACTGAGAAACCGTCTTCGCGTAAGCGCTGGATCAATGTATGGGAATGGTTCGTGAGATAATGCCCATACTGCGGTTCCGTGTATAAAACAATATCCAATTGCTCATTTGAAGAGAAAGTATCGACCAAAACCGTCCCGAGTCGTTCCGTTTCCGCCTCGATAATGACGCGATAGATGTCGTCCGCGGCATACCCGCCGGAAGGTTTCCGATTGTGGAACAGGTCGACGTGGAAAACGCTGTTTCCCAAATCCACGAAACCCGCATATATCATATCATACTGCGCGTTATTCCCGATATGGAGCACACGCTCGTACGGCTGGAGGAAGGAGCTCACTTCCTTAAGGGGCAACTGCAGCCCTTCTTTGATATCGCTCGTCGGCGCCTCTCTCCCGATACTCGTTTCCTTAAGGAAGCGAGCTCCTTCCTCCCTCTCTCCCTTAGCCGGCACAGACGAAACGGAAGGTTCAAGGAAGCCTTCGGAAGGACGTTTCGACCCCTCCAGGAACTTAACGCCGTCAAGCAAGGGCGCCCCTTTGGGAACGGCAACTTTGTTTTCTCCGACGTCTTCGTATATCGGCGGAGGGATTTCCGGAAACAACCCGCTCCGGGGGGAAGCGAACGCTTTCGGCGACGGCATATCCATCCCGCTTGTTTCGGTTTGCATTTTCTCTTCGCCAAAGGCAAAAAGCGCTTCTTTTAACGTTCCTAAAAGTTTCTCCACGGATTCGGCGGACGCGGACGCCTCCGAAAGTTTGTGATAAACTTCCGGCCGGATTTGGCTTTCGAAGAAGTTTGAAAAGCTTTTAACAAACGTTTGTTCTCCGAAAAACGTCGACTTCGCCGCTTCCTGAGAGAGCGAGGTGATCCCTTGTACCCAACGTGATCCGACTTCGGGTTTTACCCAGTCAGATAGAGGCGAAAGTCCAGGGTGCGATATCATCTTTTGCCATACTCCCGCGGATGCCGGAGATTCCGTTATATTCGTCACGGATGCTTTAACCGGAAAGGACGTTTCCTCGTTCGCGAATCCCGGCTGTTTTAGGATTTTCAAGAGCGTCTCAAGCAGTTGCCGATCTTCTTTGCCGACCACCGCTGTTTCTGAAGCGAGAAGGTTTACGATCTTCTTTGCAAGCGGAGAAAGTGGGGCAAGGCCTTCCAAGGGTCCCTGTGAGAATACTTTCGAAAGAGTTCTCGATTCCTCCGCTTTTGGTTCCGGATGCTCGGAAACCATCATTCCGGATTCCAAGAGGCTGCCCGTTCCGTTCTTTCCCATGGCGGGGGGAATCCGAAGCGGGATATTGTCGACCAACTTCTCTCGACGGTTAAAGAAATCTTTCATTTGTTGGGGTTCCACCAGGATATCTTTTAATACCTTTACGATACGCGTCATTATTGCGCCCGTCTCTTCCTCCGATGCTAAAGAGACCCAAGCGCCCCCCTGCGAATTCTGAGCAGTTGTTTTCGGTTCGACCGATTGGTCTGGGGCGGACGGCTGCGTCGCAGGTTGAGGAAGAAGCGGCGCGGGTATCCGTTGTTGGAAGAAGGTCACTTCCTTGTGGCGAAAAATGGACTCTTTTTCTCCAGAAGAGGCGGAGGAAGGCCGTGTTTCCGAAACCCCGCTTTCTTTCGCCGCAAAAGGTTCCGCGCCAGTACTGTCTTTAGAACCGCCTTGCAGATGACCAACCAGGGGCTGACCAAATAGAACGGGAGACAGGGTGGCCGGGGATGGTTTCGTTTCGAAAAACGGCAAACGAGGCGCCTGTGTTTGGCTTGAGCGTACTCGGATTTCGGCGGGGAGTTTCTCTTCGGTCAAGCCGTCGAAGGGTCGCAACGTCTCTTTATTCTGAGTTTCTATCGGCGGGGAGGAAGCGGCTTTATGCTCCACCTGCGCCTTTTTTACGAACGGATCGATCAACACCGCTTTAACGATCTCTTCTTTGACCTTTTGGGGCAGTTCTTGCCACGCTTTGTCCATGTTTTTGACGCGTAGCGCCAACTCAACAATGGAAGAACGCAGCTCTTCGGTTTTGACCGAAAAATAGGCGTCTCGATTGTTTTCCGACGTTCCTGCGGCTTTTTCGGTCAAGGCCTCCTGGAGGACGGAATCCACCAATCTGTTGAGTTCACCGAGGATTCTCGAAAAACCGATCTTTTCAGCATCGGTGAAGCCTTCCACGATGCGCGCGGCGGTCTCGTCCAGGGGAAATGGAAAAGAAACGGAAAAAACATCCAGCAACTTTGCCGCGATCGGATCCGCTCTCTCTTGACCCGATCGTTGCGTGCGAGCGGCTTCATCACCGAAGAAAACCAGCACGATATCTCCGGGTACGATCTTCCCGGCAGCGCGCGCTTCCACTTTCACGACTTTATCTCCGACCAAAATCTCGAGCGTATTGTTTTGCCGAGAAATGACCTTTCCTGTCGTACCCCCCGCGGCGCCTGACTTTTCTCCTTTGAAATAATTGCTGATCTGTATCCCAGAAACATTCATCTTTTCACCAATCTTTCGGCAAAAGGAAGTGATCTCCTTCCAAAGGAAGTGATCTCCTTCCTTAGCTCCCCTCGTTTATCGACCGCTCTGAACCGTTTTTAAAGGCAGCGGGTCTGACTCGGAGAAGAAACGGGTGAGGATGTCTAATACTTCCTGAAGCCGCTTGTCATGCTTCCCTAAAAACAGGTACCCGATCAGCGTTTCGAACCCCGTACTGTTCCGATAGGATTGGTCGTTCCCTCTTTTTTTTGCCCCTTTAGAATTCCTGCCGCGTTTTACAACAGCTCTTTCTTCATCGGTCAAGCGGTCCAGAAGGGAGTAGAGGAACTGGTCCTGGCCTTTCGCGCTCTTCCATTGGGAAGCGACGCGGTTGGCTTTC
>CAZMHO010000116.1:0-3244 GCA_964566085.1 uncultured Thermotogaceae bacterium
TCACTGCTGCCTCAAAAAAGGGTTATTGCGTGCGATTCACGCTCTCCTCGGCGGAGATATTCCGACCGAGCATTAGACGTTTGTTGTTAATTTTCCGGTAAACCCAGAAAGAAAGGAAGCCTAAAGCCGTTATCTCGAAATAATAGGTGCAAAATCGCCAGAGGACTAAACCGGCGGAAATCTTTTCGATGGGACCGAACTGACCCAAAAACACCATGAAGATATACTCGATCCCGCCGGAAGTGCCTGGAGTGGGAACGACGGAAGCGGTGATCTCCATATTTGAAAGCTGGAAGAAGAGGGGGAAAGACAGGTGTATCCCGAACCCTTCAAGGATCACGGCGGCGCTGAGGATGTGCAGGAAAAATTGAGCGATTGAACTGAGCGCGATGAGTAGGATGTGCACGGGGTGTTTTTTGTATTCTGCGAAAGTGTCGTTGAACTGATGAACTTTCGCAAGTACTTTGCCTCTCCATTTTTCTCGATTTTTGACGATACGAATCTTGCATAACAGTAGAAGAATGCTGTCAACAGTCCACAAGGCCAGTTTCCTGTTCACGCCGAACCAAAAGATGATGAAGAAGAGCGAACCATTGAGAAACGAACCCAGCAGCAACGCGGAAAGCGTAAAGCTGGTTAAATTGGCCCGGCAGGTGATCGCGCCGAATATTCCGAGCCCTGTCAGTACCGCCTGAAAGACCAGCGATTTTACGAGGATAGCGGCCGTCGACACTCCCGCTTCTATTTCCTGTTTGGAGAGGTAGTAAATTGCAAAGGGTTGCCCACCACTATAGAAAGGCGTGAGCAAGTTGAAAAAGTGCGTGATAATCGAGGTCTTCATGGCAAGCCTCAGAGAGATTTTATGCCGAGACCAAAGGGATATGATCAGCGCGAAGGCTTCGAAAAGCCACCGAGAGAAGGCGACGAAGATGGCGCTTAAGATGTACGCGATCGGATAGTTGACGATATGCGCTTTGACGACATCAAAACCATTGGCATTCATAATTAAGCCAAGGACGATTAATCCCAGAATTGTCGAGAGGATAAATCCCTGGATAATCCGCTGCGATTTTTTCAAAGCGAACCCTCCGGCATGCACAGAATCTCCCGAATGCGCATCTGGAAGAAATGGTCGCTGTGAGCGGACTTGATAACCATCGCCGTATCCAAGCCGCGTCCGGTGCCTCCGGCGGATACAACCCAACGGTTCGGGGAGACAAGACCCGCGTCCGTCGCCATAACCGTATCCTCAAAGAGCACCTTCGTCCCTTGAGAAAAGATTTTTAACGTGTCGGCGATAAGTCGGTGCGGATAGGCTCCCCCGTAGGTGTTTGAAAAGGCCTTTTCCAAACCGGTAAAAAGATGCGTTCCGAAATACAACGCGTGCCCTCTATCCCGTATCTTTCGTTGAACCTCATCCGGTATCTCATTCTTTCCCTCTTCTTTAAAGCCGTATCGATGACCAATGACGATCAACCGAATCTCAGGATGATTTGATAACAATTCCATGGCCAACAACGCGGAATGTCCGGTTGTCGTCGGAATGATGAGGATCGGTTCTTCTTTTTTCTCTCCATTCGCAAGATCACCCATTATCAGCCTACGTATACACCTTTCAAGTGTTGCTCGTGTGTTTTCCGCGCCGGGGTTTTTGAAACAAGCAGTCGTCCGTTCTTCGATCATCTGAGTCTTCCTCCTCGAGTCTCCTATTATATACTACGGAAGGGTTGATGAAGCAATGGCTTACTTTTTTTGTTTTTGTGGATATTTACCCTTACGGAAAAACCGAGGAATTCTCACGGGGAAATCCCTCCTACATAACCTCATCAGCCAAGCAACCGCACGCTTTCCAGCCTTAGATTCGGTCAGAATCCTGACTCGGCTTTCGGGAATAAGGCTTAACAACATTGCTGTGATTGATCCGTCATAATAACATGTTGTGGCGGGTGGACCAAAGAACGGAGATGATCGAAAACCGGACCGCGGCATCGGAAGAGCAGGGTGCGGCGGCAGAAGAGATGGCCTCCGCGAAGTCGGTCAACGAGATTTCGGAACAGATCAAGCAGATGGCGCAAGGGGGAACAAAGCCGCAGTAAAGGTATTCGAAGGCTTCAGAAACCTTTCGAATTGCGGATAGATTAACCGCATCGTTTTTTTTACGAAGGGGGAAAAGGTGTATAATCCGAAATTGGGGGGATTCTATGATTTTTAGCATCGAAAAAATTTTAGAATACACATTGCGATTGTCTTTGGCCTTGCTTAGTGGTTTGGTGATCGGGTTCAACCGCGAAAAGCTTCAGCGACCCGCAGGATTGCGGACACACGCCTTAATCGCCGTCGGGTCCGCCTTTTTTACAGTTCTTTCGACCGAATACTTCGGCGTGTTGCTGGGAGGAGATCCCGGTCGTCTCACCGCGCAAATCATTGCGGGTATCGGTTTCCTGGGAGCAGGCACCATTGTGAAGCGCGGTTTTTCCGTGACGGGGTTGACGACAGCGGCGACGCTTTGGGTCTCTGCCTCGATCGGGGTTGGATTTGGTGTGGGAGAGTTTTTCTTGGGCGGGTTCATGACCTTGGCCGTGTTATTGACACTGACGGTCGTTAAAAGAATCGGCCTTGTCTTAAGCAAAAACCGGACCCGTTTCATTATCGAATTGATACAAGGGAAAAAAGGGTTTCAAAAGATCATCGAATGGCTCTTGGATAATAAGATCCCGTCGGGCTCTCTGTACTTCGAGACAGATGGGGAGCTAGTAACGATTTCGATCAGCGTCGATCCGGACACCGTCGGAAAGCTGAAGCGGAAGTGGAATGAGCTCTTGGACTTTAAAGAGATCCGCTCTCTCGAAATTATATGAACCTCGTTCGATACGCTGCTTGCGGCAATACTTTTGTCGTCGTCTTCGATGAACCGTGTAAAGAATCGGAAAAGGCGGATCTCGTCCGGTCGATCGTCGCGGACAGGGATGGCGTCATCTTTGTCGAAGGCAGGACTAATCCGTTTTTTATGGATTATTTCAATAGAGACGGATCGCGAGGCGAAATGTGTGGAAACGGCGCGCGCGCCTTTATCAAAGCGCTCTACGATCGAGGCAGCTGCCAGATCGAACAGCCCGTGTTATTCGATACTTTTTCAGGGACTTTACAGGGGCGTATGATAACGGAGGATGTGGCGGAAGTGTCGATGCCGCAACCGGTATTTTTATCCGAATTTTCCCATCAAGGCTGGAAAGGCGCCTTTTAC
>CAZMHO010000116.1:3254-8109 GCA_964566085.1 uncultured Thermotogaceae bacterium
GTCGCCTATCTGTACGGTGGCGGAATCGAAACGCAAATGAAGAATTCGAATCCGTGTATTTGCAAGGAAGTATAGAACACTATCCTTAAGGAGGTATGTATGAAAGTATTCATCTCTCTCGATATGGAAGGGATCGCCGGAACCTTTAACTGGCAACAGGAAACGACGCAGGATCACGCGCTCGTTAGAAAATGGATGGCGCAACAAATCGAATGGATCATCGAAGGGATTCGGCAAAGCCCCAAGAATGCGGCGATCACAGAGATTACGCTGGCGGACTCTCACAATTATGGGGATAATCTGCCCTATGACATTACCGGTTTGGATGAACGGCTGTCGCTTATCTCCGGAAATCCGCGTCCGAACTATATGATGCCCACGCTGGACAACAGTTATGACACGGCCTTCCTGATCGGCTACCACGCGGGTACCGGCACCCCCTTCGGCAACATGGACCACACCTACTCGAATTCGACGATCCACAACATTTGGATCAACGGAACCCCGATGAACGAGACCTTCATCAACTCCGCCTACGCATCATGTTTCTCTGTGCCGGTTTCTTTGATCATAGGGGACAAAGCCCTGAAGGATCAGGTGTTGGTCGATGGCGGATTGCCTTGGGTCGAGTTCGTCGTCACGAAAGAAGCCCTGTTTAAATTCGCCGCGAAACAGCGTCCAATGGAGTGCGTCCGAGAAGACACGAGCAAAGCCGTGCAAAAGGTCCTGTTAAAGGATTTGAAAAAGCTCCCGTTATTCGGTTTCGAAAAACCCTATGAACTGAAGATAGAATTCCAAACATCCAATCAGGCGGATTTCGCCTCTTTGATCCCGTTGGTCGAACGGATTGACGGTCGCACCCTTCGCTTCGTCTCGGAAGATTTCAAGCAAATCTTTGAAGCGTGCATTTATCTGCCCGCCTTAGCCCGGCAGGGATAACCGTGAGGATCGGAATCGTCAGTCCTTCTTCCAAACCGAAGGACGATCGATTGGCAAGAGGGCTTTCCGTATTTCGGGACTGCGAAAGCAATCTGATCGTCGGTAAGAGCTGTTTTCGATACCTTACTCCCGAAGAACGCGCGGAAGAACTGTTGATGATGGAAGAGGTATGCGATGTCTTGTTATGTTCTCGCGGTGGTTGCGGTTCCTTTCAGCTCGCTCCTTTCTTGGAAAGAGGGTTCACAATCCCGATCTGCGGGTACAGTGATATCACGTTTTTGCTTCTTTGGCAGTATACACACGGGAAACAGGCCTTTCATGGCCCGATGCTATGCGATTTCCATCAACCGGCGGATATCGAACCGTCCTTTCTGTCGTTTTTGGGCAATCAAGTGAAGTTACCGCATCCCTACGCCGGTATGAGAAAGACCTTGATGGTTCATCCCGGAAAGGCGCGCGGAAGAGTAGTGGCGGCTAACTTATCCTTGTTGATGACGTGCTTACCATTTTTTGGAGAGAAGATTCTCGAAGAAACGGTTCTTTTTTTAGAAGACGTCTCAGAATCGGTAGATTCGATCGAGCGGTATCTTTGGGCTTTAACGCATTTTTCTGCCTTTTCCAAGGTGAAGGGATTGTTTTATCGGCTTTTACGGAAACGCGAAGCGGATCAAATGGCTACCACTTGCGCGCTGTCGTGAAAAACGCGATTGCAAAAACAAAAATCCCCTGTTTTATCGGATTCCCCGCCTATCACGGAAAGTACCGGAAACACTGCTTGCCGATCGGCGAAACCGTCGAGATCGACAGTGAGGCGGGAACCGTCACGCTTTTATCCTACGGAGGTCTACAATGGAGTTCTTAGCCTTGCCTTTACCCGAAACAATCACCGCATTCGAAAACCAATATCGATGGGAAGAAGCCCTTCGCTGCCTTCGCGCCTGGTTGCAAAAGGACCTTGAAACGATTCTAAGGCGGCGCCTGGAATACGAGATCTATCGTATTGAGCGGATTCAAAATTCTTATGTTTACGAAGAAGAAACGGCCTTTTCGATGCTGGAGGCAGCGATCGTCGACTTTTCGAAAGAGGAGTATGCAGCATTAATCCGAGAAGGGGCGTTAGATCATATCCGCAAAGAAGAAAAGCTATACTTCGAAAAGCGGTTCATCCCCAATCTATTTTTCGCCTTCCCTGCCTACCGTGCCCGAAAACGAACGGTCGATGAAAGCCGTGAAAGAGCTAAAAGGCATCTTGAATCGCGATTGGACGCTCTGTTGAAGGGGGAGAAACCGCAGCGGTATCAGGTGGTCGGAAAGATCCGCAAATGGCTCAATGCCTCCGCGCTGGAAACCCTTGGAACGCAACCCACTGCCCTGAAGTGCTGGTTGCCCTTCCCGATGGAAGACCTACAGCAATCCCATCCGAAGTTGCTTTCGGTTAGCGGTTCCGAATACACACTGTCTCATCGTTTCTCCGAAACGCGAACAGTCTATATCGTGACCGAGATGCCGAAAGCCAGCGATTTTTCGGTCGAGTTCTCCTACGAAATCTCCGAAATCGTGAACGAAGTAGACCCTTCTTGCGTTACACGCCTTCGCGTCCCGCTGGAAGCATATCTGAAAGAGGAACCGCCACACATCGTGTTTTCTACTTATCTGAAAACCCTTTCTCGAGAAATCGTCGGAAACGAGATGAATCCGTATAAGAAAGCCCGAGGAATATATGATTGGATAACGAAACATGTCTATTATTCATTCATGAGAGAGTACCGAACCTATGAAAACCTCGCGTTATACGGCGCGCTCAACCGAAAAGGGGATTGCGGAGTCCAGGCGTTGCTTTTCATCACGCTTTGCCGGATGAATGGCATACCCGCTAGGTGGCAATCCGGATGGTACGCAAACCCGGTGGAACCCAGCAATCACGATTGGGCGTTTTTTTACGTCGATCCATACGGATGGCTGCCCGTTGACTGTTCCTTCGGGGGAGCCCGTCGGGAAAACGAATCCTACAGAAGTTTCTACTTCGGCAACTTGGACGCCTTTCGAATGGTCGCCTGCAAAAACCACTTGGCGCTTCCTTCTCCGGCTCCGAAATTCTTACGAAACGACCCGTTTGACAATCAGACGGGAGAAATACAGACCGAGGAACGCGCGCTCGAACCCGAAGAGGTGGAATCGAAGATCGAAATCCTCTCGTTCGAGCCGATCGTGGATATTTGAAACGATCAGACCCATCGGCCGGTATAGGAGAGCAAGCGGGCGACGCTGAAAAACAGCGTTCCGGTTATCCCTGTCGGGCTAACCGGAACCGCGTGCGCCCCTTCGTCGGCATCCCCTTTTTTCTCCCTACTCCAACGCAGAAAATCCCGTTCCTTGTTTCGGCTTTTTCAGACAGGCATCTGTTTTGTACCGACGAAGGCGCGCACGCGGCGAAACTCCCGACGAAAAATGTGGTAAAATGCAACCATCTCTCAGGAAGGGGGAGTCTCTATAAAAAAAACGGGCTATTGGATTCAGATGGTCGGCTTGCTTTCTCTTTTCTGGATGATGTTGTTCGAGAGTATGACGCCCGAGGTTTTGATTTCTGCGCCCATCGTGTCCGCGCTAACTTTATATTTAACGGAAACCTTTCTGATAAAGCAGTCTCTGTACGCTCTCTATCCCATGAATGTGCTCTGGGTCGCCGGTTACTTTCTTAAACTCGTCCCGGAAATCTATCGTTCGGCGTTTCTTCTGATCCCATTGATCATAACCGGGAAAGCGGTTCCAAAAATCGTCGAGATCGAGACGAATCTTGAAGCGCGCTGGGAAATCGCCTTGCTGGCCAACACGATCACGCTCACTCCAGGAACCATAACGGTCAATGTGGAAGGCCGGCATCTTCAAGTTTTATGGATGAACCCGAAAACAGAGACGAAAGAACGAATCGGAGAGATAATCAAAGGAAAATTCGAACGACGATTGGAAGGATCCTCTTGGAAATCATTTTAGGGCTCATCGCGCTTTTGTCTTTAGTAAGCGCGGGAAGGATCATAATCGGCCCCTCCCTGTGGGACCGCTTACTGGGTTTCAATCTTTTAGCCTCGAAACTCATGGTGATCATCATTCTCTTAGCCGTTTTGCGCGACGAATCCTTTCTGTTGGATATGGTGCTCGTTTACGGTTTGTTGGGTTTTGTCGGCGTGATTTTCATCGCTTGGTTCGTTCAGCAAAAGGGGAGATACTAATGCGCGAAACCATTGGCATCGTTTTCATGGCTATCGGTGTGATTTTCTTATTCTTCGGGGTATTGGGGTTGTACCGATACAGAAACTTCTATGCGCGCGCTCTCGTGGCTTCCAAGATCGATACGGTAGGTTTTTTGACTCTACTGGCCGGCGTGATTATCCATCAGGGATTCTCGATGTTTTCTTTGAAAGTGTTGGCGATATTGCTGCTCGGGATGCTGATCAACCCCCTCGTCAGCCATTACATCGTCCGTTCGGCTTATAAAAGCGGTCACCATGTGAAAAAGGATCTATGATGTTAACCGGAAGCCTTCTATTCTCGGTGATTATGGCGGTTCTCGCCATCCAAACGAAAAAAATGAGGAATGCCGTTATCTACCTTTGCGCGTTCTCTTTGAGCATGTCGCTCTCGTATCTCTTATATCATGCGCCCGATGTGGCATTAGCCGAAGCCGTCATCGGCAGCGCCATTTCGACGATCCTCTATCTCGTCGCCCTACAGAAATACAAGATTCTCACCTTCTTCTATCGTCTGCGGGATACGGAAGTGCGGGACGAACACTACCAGGAAGGCCGGAAAATCGGATTCATTAAACTGTTAGAGAAGTTTTCGTCAAGGCAGGAACTGGAACTGCAGATCATCTATACCCCAGACCATTATCAAAGGATCAGCGAGGAGCACCCGAACG
>CAZMHO010000117.1:0-2865 GCA_964566085.1 uncultured Thermotogaceae bacterium
ATGGCGAGCGTTTGCGCTTTGCAGTGGAGACACACTCGCCAATGAGAGCAAAGGCCATGCCCGACTAAAGTCGGGCGTTCCGGGAACCGTTTTTCCTTTACGTGGTCATCACGCTTTTGGAGCGCCACAGCACGGCTTTTCGGTTGTATCCTTGGAGCGCCCAACTTTAGTTGGGCTCCCTTGCTTTTCGCTAAGGATACCCTTTGCGTCACGCATTTCTTGTAGCGGTTAAGATGGCGAGCGTTTGCGCTTTGCAGTGGAGACACACTCGCCAATGAGAGCAAAGGCCATGCCCGACTAAAGTCGGGCGTTCCGGGAACCGTTTTTCCTTTACGTGGTCATCACGCTTTTGGAGCGCCACAGCACGGCTTTTCGGTTGTATCCTTGGAGCGCCCGACTTTAGTCGGGCTCCCTTGCTTTTCGCTAAGGATACCCCTTTGCGTCAACATCTCTCGTAGCGGTTTCGATAGCGCGGGCTTTAGCGCTTTGCTGGGGAAAACCATTCGTCTCTTAGCAGACCGAATTCGATCACGTCGACAAACTGCCCGTTTTTATAGAGCGCTTGACGACGAAGCCCTTCCTCTTTAAAGTCGAGAAACTTCGCCAGTTTAATCATCCCGGAGTTATCTGCGTTCGTACCGCAATAGATTCTTCTTAAATTGAGCGCTTTGAACCCATGCTGAATGATTAGTCCTCCCGCTTCTTTCGCATAGCCCTTGCCCCAGAACGCCTTTTCGCCTAACACTATCGCGAATTCGGCCGTTTGGGACAAATGATCGATTCTTTGAAGAGCGATATTCCCGATATGGACGTTCTCAGCTTTCGCCACCATCGCTAGAACAAGGTTATCTCTCTTTCCGGATAGACTCGAGATAAAGAGTTCCATCTCCTCGAAAGAATAGGGAAATACATGATGAGAGTTATGTCGGCATACTTCCTCGTCATCAAACCAACGGAGGTAGTTACCACTAAGGTCAGACTTTTCGAGTCCTCTTAAAACTACTTTTTCTCCCATAAGGAAAACCCTATCGGACATCTTTCAGTTCCCCTCGGTACTCCCATACTTTCGCGAAAGCGTTGAAAACCTCGTCGAGATCTTTATGAGTGATCGGTGGGCGCATAAGCTCATGAGTAATAAGCTTTTCGAAATGGTATTCCTCGCAAACCGGACACACTCCTTTTGAGTAATCCGTTTTTCCTTTGTACAGCGGGCACTTAAACGGGCACCCTTGCGAACCATAGGCGATCTGTTTTTGATAAATGGGAAGAAGATAGAGAGGCTTCACATACCCGCAAGAAATCAGTACGCCGTCATCCTCTCGCAACTCGGAAGGCATGAGCTCGGCCTTAACCGCGTTAATAAAAGTTTCGCGCCTCACTCCGGCTGCATCGGGGTTAAAGCTTACCGGGTGAACGTAGAAAGAATGCTCACAGCCTTCCCGTATCTTCGCCGGTTCTAAGCAGGGGATACCCGACAGTTTCTCTGATAAATATTTTACATTATCTTGTCTTTGCTTTAATAGACCAGGCAACTTTTTTAGCTGCGCGCGCGCGATGGCCGCTTCGATTTCGGTCATCCGAAAGTTGAATCCCACCATGTTCTCAAGGTTCGGCATATCTCTTCCTAAAGCGACGGCTTCCGCGTGGTTTCGAATCATCCTGACCCTATCGGCAAGCTCATCATTGTCAGTAACGACGATTCCGCCTTCACCAGAATGGATATGTTTATGATAATTAAGGGAATACACGCCGATATCTCCAAGCGTGCCGGCCCATTTTCCGTTATACTTCGCGCCAGGGGCTTGCGCAGCATCCTCTATAACAAGAATCCCATGTTTTCTCGCGATGGCGTTAATCCGAGCCGCATCATAAGGTTGCCCGAAAATATCCACGACGATGATGGCTTTCGTTCTTGGAGTGATTTTCTTCTCGAACTCATCGGGATCGATACAAAAGTATTCTTTTTCGATATCGGCGAAAACCGGAACAGCATTGAAAATCAACGGGGCGGTAGCGGACGCGGCCATCGTATAGGGTGAAACGATAACTTCATCTCCAGGACCAACTCTACCGGCTCCTACCGCAGCGTACAATCCGGAAGTCGCAGAATTAACGGATATCGCGTGTTTGACGCCGACCATTTCCGCCCACTCTTTTTCTAAAGCCCGAACTTCCGTCCCACCGTAAAAGTCCTTACACCAAACCCCGATAAATTTCGAGAGGACCCCGCTATTGAGTACCTTGCGGACACCATCCTCTTCCTCACTGCCGATCACCTGATATCCCGGAAAAAGTTTGGTTCGTACCTTTTCTCCTCCCAAAATGGCTAAATGACTCATTCAGAATCCCTCCTATCAATAATTCGCATGAACAGCCTAAAATTTGTTAAATAATAAAAACCCATTTATGATCGATGCTGAAACCGAACAGCAAAAACGCACGAAAAATTCATTCCCTCGTTTGTTCTGGCGTGTTGATGCTTTTCATTCTCGACGCTAAAAATCGAATAATCGCGTCGGTCGCTCCGCTTCTGATAGAAAGAGCGGACGGAGTTTCTGCCAGCCATTTCTTGTTCTTTACGAACGTGACGAATGCTTCCGAGGATAGCAAAGGTTTAAAAAAACCCATTGTCTCGAAGGCTAAGGGTTCTTTTCTTCCAAACTGCAAAGACCAAGTGGGTATTCCGTAGAGGCTGCTTTGTATCATCATCATGGAATTCATCCCAAAAGCGATATCTGCGAGCGCGAGATGTTCTTCCGATAAACTGAACCCGTCGATGCGAACGCGTGCCTTCAATTGGTCTGGAATGGGGATTCCGCGAAATTTGTCGTGCGATTCCCGTGGATGAGGTCGGATGATGTCGAG
>CAZMHO010000117.1:2875-7966 GCA_964566085.1 uncultured Thermotogaceae bacterium
GAAAAATACCCGCCGATCACCCGGAGAAAAGACTCGAGGATGGTTTTCTCAGTATAGTGAAACCGTTCCAACACATCGGGATACACTTCTGTAAGAGGGTCGGAAAAGAAAAGAACGGCAAGATCTTCCTCCTTTATCCCGTGCTTTTCCCTCATTTTTTTACGGTTTTCTTCGCAACGAATATATTTTTTTCCGCGGATAAGATAATCAAAAAACGGGTTTCCCAACGGATATACTCGGCCACAGGGCAACCCTTCTGCCACGAGGTTTGATTTAGCTTTCTCATCAAGGCAGATGATACTCTCCGGCAAAAAAGCGATTGTCCCGTATTTCTGAAACAGTACCGATTCTGATACAAGGAATCGCGAAAAACGGATTTTTAGATTAAACCAGGAATCCAGTATCGCTAAGGAAGGCACACCGCAAACCTCCGCTTGTTTCCAGAAAAACCTCTCGACCAAATCATCGCTTAATCCAGTTATCAGCGCATCGGGCGAAAAACGGGAAAACCAATGAGCCACCGTCGAAAAGCGGTTCAGAGAAATCCATTTGCGAATGTCTTCCGCGTGTACTCCTTGGTTTTCGAACTGTTGTATCGCGAAATCTTTACCAAAAACGAAGACTTCCGCATCCATTTGGCGTAAAGGAAGAACGAGCGGGAAAAGCATATTCGCGCTTCCCGGGTCTCTGGCTAACAAGCAAATTCTTTTATTTTTCAGAGTAGAACGGGATTGTGTCATACAATTCTGCAAGCTTAACTCCCTCTTCCAAAGTACATTTTAATGGCATTCCGGATTCAAGGTACTCGCACACATTTTCCGCGCAGGCAGCCAAGACATGATCGAACGAAACAACCATACGTTCCGTAAGAGCCAAAGCAACGTATCCTGGAAACTTCGCATCCTCTGACAAACGGTATATCTCAATGATAGAACCTCGTTCTTTAACAAGAACCCTCGCTTTTTGGAAGAGCAAATCGCATTCGAAAAGCGAATAAAACTGTTGGTCAATTGCCTGGATGATAAAGGGCGAATGGCGACCGATGCGTAAAATACAGGAAAAAGAAGGGTCCGCGTCCGAAAAATCATGGACTTGATCGAAAACGGCTTCGTAAGATACCTCTCCAATCAGGAATCTCAAAAGGTCTATCATATGGGAAGCATTATGAAGAAACCCTTTGCTATAAAGCCCGCTTCCTTCTATAAAAGAACCGAATTCGCCTGCTTCTATCCGATTTTTTAAAACAGAATACTCAGGTATAAACCTTCTCGTGTAGTTAAGAAGAATCGGGGTGTTGTTATGACTGTATACTTGCCGAAGCATAAGAGCTTCCGATAGCTTCTTGCATAAAGGTTTTTCGGATACGACGATTTTCAATGGATGTTTTGCTAATCCCATAAGGATTTCAAAGTGCGCGTCATCTGGGGCGGCAACGCAAACAACGTCAAAGGCTTTTTTTATCGCGAAAGCCTCTTCGACAGAAGAAAAAGCCGCGCATTTCCATATACCCGCCGCCTGTTCCCTACGATCCCGATCCGGATCGGCGAATCCTTCCAACTTGAATTTTTTATTATTTGAATAAGCGTGCGCGTGCGTTAGTATAGACTGAGTCTGAGGCGCGTCCAGAAAAGCGCCGATGCGTCCCGCTCCCACGATCAAGACATTATACGTTTTTTCCATGCCTTTTCTCCCATTCCTTTTCTTCCTTCACAGCATCTTTTCTCGCGATACCGCTCACGCTTTCAAACAATTGCGGATTCTTCAGCAGGAAATCTACGACCTCCTGACCAGAAAAATCAGGATTAACGGGATAGAGATTTCGGTATATCTCGCGAATCAAAGACAAGTCTTCGGGAGTATCCAGCGTAATCACCAGTTCGGGGTGATTCATCGACGTTTCGGCTGGAAGATACGCTAACCTAAATAAGTCTGGATGCGTATAGATGAAAATCGATACATGTTCATGGTCCACGGGGGAGTTTGTCAGCTGATTCACTTTTTCCAAAACTTTCGTAGGAAAGACTTGTATTCCCATCCCGACGGGGAAGGTTTTTGCGAGCGCGGTATTGGCGACATAGTCATAGACTCCGGAGTAGAATAGAGCGACCAACTGATCCGCATACCTCCAGTCGATAACGGGACTGTCTCCGGTGATTTCAACGATTATATCGACATGAAAAGTGCGCGCCGCCTCAAGAACCCGGCTAAGAACATCGTCTTCGCTTCCACGATAGACCGGGCAGCCGATACTACGGCAAAACGTTTCAACGATATCATCGCTCTCTTTTGCCGTCGTCGCGACGATGACATCATCGATATACCTGCTTCTGCGCATCCGCTCGACGATATGCTGCAAAACAGGTTTGCCTTCCAGTTTTTCCAGGATTTTCCCTGGCAATCGTGTAGAACCCATCCTGGCTTCGACAATCGCGGCAATTCTCTGATTTTTGGCCGCAAACATCGTCAATCGCTTTCTTTGAAATCCGTTCCGACAGTAAACTTCGGAATCCACCGTTTGGTGAGAACGTCTTTTTGGAAAAGCTTTTTATTGACAAAACGGTCAGTCACTCGCCAGAACTCTTCTACGGAAATATCACTATACCGGCAGAAATCTTCGATATATTTTTCCCCACATAACCCGTCATATTCAGTCACATACCAAATCGCATCTTCTCGGCTCAATCGGCCTTCTCGGATATCGTAACCGGCTTCATCCGTCGCGAAACCGAATCCGAATTTTAGATATTTTAGCATTTGATTGACAATGACGATATCCGAATCTAAAGAAGTAAACCGACGATAACGGCCCAAACTGTGCAAATCCTCTTTCATCCTTCCCCATAAGCCACGCGCGATGGAATAATCCGCGTTTCCTACCTGAGACCATTCTTTCAAATAATACTGAAGGTAGATCGCGCGGATATCCGTTTGCTTTATTTCGTGGGGAAATTGATACAGATACAGTTCTCGCAGAGGAATCTGCTGATCGGCCCAATCCGTCGCGTTGCCTCCGCTTAGGGTGTTTATCGTCGTAACCAGCAGTGCATTGTCATCTTCATTGGAGTTAACGGCCGTACCCAATGTCAGCGCCGAATTCTCTCCTTGAATGATGAGAGGAATCCCGAATTTTAACGCGATAATGTACGCGGACGCCCAGAGCGTATATTCGGATGGTTTTACCGGGTTTCCGTACTCATAAAAAGCTCTTTTCGTAAGGGATTTCATGATCTTCGGATTAGAGCGCATCTGAATAATATCGAAACCCTGTTCCACAAGGTTATTGATATTATGGCTTCCGATTTCCGTAAGGTTCTCCGGGACGCTATTGACCAACAAAATATGGAGACCAAGCTTTTCTCGGGAATACAAAGCCTGGAATGTGCTGTCTTTCCCTCCGCTAACACCGATAACGCAATCATAGGGACTCCCTTTTTCTTTCGCTTTGATTTTCGCGTTTTCTGCAATTTGTTTTAACTGCGTTTCTCTCAGCTTCCAATCGATCGTCGCTTTTTCCTTTTCCCATAAACAAGCGCCGCAGATGCCCTCTTCGTTAAAACGTATCGCCGGCCTTGTATCTGGTTGCAGACAAGTTTTACAGTACTTCATGCGGATACCCTCCTTATTTTTGTTGGTTTTCTTTCTCGAAATCCTTGGAAGCGAACACCTAAAACGACTCGACGCCCGCATTTCGGTAACAATGGATCACAAATTCTACTGTGATTAGAGACTCGAAAGCTAATTCGCCTTATTCGGTTTATCGGAACATTTAAGATTTACCTTGAGGAAAGAGCAATCATTCGGTGGTTGAGAAAAAGCATCGCCCGTTCGCTACTAAAGTTTTCTTATGAGACACCGATAATCCTTGTGAAATCACTCTCTGGCCAGAGAGGAACACAATTCGCATTCGCCAATGGATGGCGAATAGCTTCAAAACAAGGAGGTAGTGCTTATGCGTATTTACCACAACATTCCCGCGTTAAATGCCTGGAGAAACAGCTCTTTAACCAGCACCTTGATGGGAAAATCGCTTGAAAGGCTTTCGACCGGTCTGCGAATCAACCGCGCAGCGGACGACGCTGCCGGCCTCGCGATCAGCGAAAAGATGAGATCGCAGATCAGAGGGCTGGATCAAGCTTCCAGAAACGCGCAGGATGGCATCTCGCTGATACAGACTGCGGAAGGGGCGCTCAACGAAACCCATTCGATTTTGCAGAGAATGAGAGAACTGGCCGTTCAAGCTGCCAATGATACGTACACTTCTACAGACCGCGCGGAGATTCAAAAGGAAATCGATCAGCTCGTCGAAGAGGTGGACCGCATCGCGGCGACCACGGAATTCAACAACAAAAAATTGTTAGACGGTACCACTTCGGCCTTAGTATCGACCGACAAGCTTTCCACCAAGGTGTATATGCGCGATGGGTTGCGTGTATTGGACCAGTTTGGGCAAAAAGCCGCCGGAGGCGGTAATTACAAGTTATCGATTACGGCTGAAGCGGGGGTTAACGAAGTCCAGAAAAGCGATATTTTCAAGGTCAAGCATGAAGGTTCCTCGGTAGAGGTAGCCGAAGTACAAAACGGGGTATACGGAGGAAACGCGAAGTATTCGATCGACCTTTCCGCGAAAGAAGGATTTTCCGGCACGTTTACGATGAGTTTCAGCGTCGGTACCTCGAGTTATACGTCGACAGCGGTTAATTTTGCCGGCGCCTATAGTACCGGTATGCTCACCACTATCGCGAGCGCTTTAGCGGGAGCTGACACGGCGAATTTTACCGCATCGACGTTCTCAGTAACCGGGACTTCTTTGTCCACGCTGAGTGTCGAATTCCAAAGCGCGCTGGCATCCGCGAATGTCGCAAGCTTCCAATTAGTCAGCGGCACGCTGAATGTATCCGCAACGCAGGGAGTTGCCACTCTCCAAAAAGCGGCGGCGGCGGGAGCGGTAACCGAGATAAAATTCTCAGCAGGTAATGGCATATCTGCAGGTTCTACGACACTGGAAACGTCCGGCGCGGCGGGAGCAACCGAAACGATAGATGTTAATGGGGATACTTTCACCGTACAAGCGACGAGTAACACGGCTACCAC